>NZ_JBKGHJ010000245.1:0-12654 GCF_046520365.1 Corallococcus sp. 4LFB | reverse complement strand
CACGAGCGAACTCGCGGCGTCCGGCGCGAGCAGCCCCACGTGCGCGAGCATGCGGGCGTGCGCGGCGCTGCCCAGCGCGTCGTGCGGCACCAGCGACAGGTCCACCACCGGGTCATCGCCCACGGTGAAGGCGTGGATGGCCGCGTCCAGCGGCTGGCCCTTGCCCCACAATGTCTCAGCCACGCGACACCTCCCCGGCATAGCCGTGCAGCAGTCGTCGATAGAACGCGAGCCCCGCCTCCAGCTCCGCGCGCGTGAGGTACTCGTTCGCCTGGTGGCTCCGCAGCGTGTCGCCCGGGCCCACCTTCACCGCCGGGAGGTCGCCCAGGAACGCCCAGTCGGACGTGGTGCTGGAGCCCACCGTCCCCTGACCCGACGCCGCCACCGCCGCGCGCACCAGCGGGTGCGACGCGTCCGTGCCCTTGGGCAGGTAGCGCGCGGAGTGCACCACCACCTCGCTCTCCAGCGCCGCGCCCACGTCCTGCGCCACCTTCGCGTGGTCCATGCCCGGCGTGGTGCGCAGGTCCACGAAGAACTCGCACCGGTCCGGCACCTGGTTGCGCGCCAGTCCGCCGGACACCTGCGTCACCTGTGCCCGCGCCTCACCCAGGAGCGGGTGCGCGGGGAAGCGCAGCGCGGACACGGCCTGGATGTCCCGGGCCGCCTTGAGGATGGCGTTGGATTCCGGGCCCGGGCCTCCTGTGTGCGCGTGCGCGACGTGGCCGCTCTTGCCGTGCGCCACGCAGCGCAACAGCAGCATGCCCCGCTGCGCCGTGCAGGGCTTGAGCGACGTGGGCTCGCCCACGATGGCGGCGTCCAGCGGCCCCAGCGTGGGCAGCAGGGGGCCCAGCCCCTTGCCGCCCGTCTCCTCCTCGGCGGTGAGCGCGAAGACGCACTCGACACCGGAGGGCGCGCCTTCTTCCAGGAGCGCCTTCGCGGTGAGGAGCATGGCGGTGACGCAGCCCTTGGCGTCGTTGGCGCCCAGGCCGTAGAGCGTGTCGTCCTTCCACACGGCCTCGTGCGGCTCCGTGTCCCACCCGGCGCACGGCTTCACCGTGTCCAGGTGGGAGTTGACGAGCAGGCGCTTCGGACCGCTGCCCACGCTGAACCACACGTTGTGGCCCTGGCGGTGCACGCGGGCCCCCCAGGACTCCGCATGGCCCGCGACGAGGTCCGCGATGCGGGCCTCGTCGCCGGAGACGCTGGGCGTGGCGACCAGCGCGGTGAGCAGCTCGGCGGGGTTCAACCCTTGGCCTCGCCGTGCTTCACCGGGTGCTCGCGCACGACCATGGTGCCGCTGCCTTCGTTGGTGAAGACCTCCTCCAGGAGCGCGTCGGACTGCTTGCCGCTCACCAGGTGCACGCTGCCCACGCCGCCCACGAGCGCGTGGCGCATGGCGTGCGCCTTGGGACGCATGCCGCCCGTGAGCCGCCCTTCCGCCTCCAGGGACGCCAGGTCCGACAGCGTGGCCAGCGAGATGAGCGACGACGGGTCGGAGACGTCCTTGAGGAGCCCCGGCACCTCCACCAGGAAGAAGAGCTTCTCCGCATGCAGCGCCGCCGCCAGGGCCGCCGCCACCGTGTCCGCGTTGGTGTTGTACACGGCGCCGTCCTGGCCGCCCGACAGCGGGGCGATGACGGGCACGTAGTCCGCGCTGCGCAGGTGCTCCACGACGCGCGTGTCCACCGACTCGATGTCGCCCACGAGGCCGTAGTCCACCATGCGGCCCTGCGTCTCGCCGGGCTCCGTCACCAGCACGGGCGGACGCTTGCGCGCCTTGATGAGGCCCGCGTCCACGCCGGACAGGCCCACCGCGGGCACGCCCGCGGCCTGGAGGTCCGCGAGCAGGTCCGTGTGCAGCTTGCCCGCGAGCACCATCTTCGCCGCGTCCAGCACGGGCGCGGAGGTGATGCGGCGGCCAGCCACCTTCTCGATGGGCAGGTGCAGGGCGTCACAGAGCGCGTCCAGCTCCGGACCGCCGCCGTGCACCACGACGGGGCGGATGGAGAAGGCCCACAGCAGGGCGATCTGCTCGCACGCCGTCTTGCGCGTGCGCGGATCCGTCAGCACGGCGCCGCCCAGCTTCACCACGAAGGTCTTGCTGCGGAACTGCTTCACGTACTTCGCCGCGTTGCGAAGGGCGGCGTACGGGTCGGGAGACAGGGGCACGGTGGACCTCTAGAAAGTCGAAAGGGGACGAAGAAGGGTGGGGCGGCGGGCTTCTGGGAATCAGCCGCCGCGCATCCAGGCCAGGAGGGCGCGCTGCACGTGGTAGCGGTTGCCCGCCTCGTCCACGACGCGGCTGCTCGCGTGATCCAACACCTCGTCGGCGACCTCCACGTTGCGGCGCACGGGCAGGCAGTGCAGGAACGCCGCGTCCTTCGCGGCCTTCGCCATGTGCCGGCGCGTGGGCATCCACCCCGAGTACGACGCGAGCAGCGCCGCCACGTCCGTGGGCGTGCTCGCCGTCTGCGCGGTGGGCCCCACGACTTCGCGTACACGGCGCGGCTGCCCACCAGCGCCTCGTCCTGGTCGTGGGTGTACGTGATGCTGCCGCCGGTGGCCCTGGCGTACGCCTCCGCCTCCGCGCGCACGGCCGGGTGCAGGTCGAAGCCCGGCGGATGCGCCACGCGCACCTCGCAGCCCGCGGCCGCCGCGGACAGCAGGAAGGAGTTGGGCACCGCCTTGGGCAGGGGCTTGATGTGCGGCGCCCAGGTGAGCGTCACCGGCAGCTTCTTCGTGGTGCCGAACGTCTCGCGCAGGGTGAGCGCGTCCGCCAGGCCCTGGCAGGGGTGCTCGCGCGCGGACTCCATGCTCACCACCGGCACGGTGGCCCACTTGCGGAAGGCGTTGATGACGGGGTCGGCCTCGTCCTCCTCGTCACCGCCGCCCTGGGAGAACGTGCGGATGCCGAGCATGTCCACGAAGCGCGACAGGACGGGCGACGCCTCCTTGATGTGCTCCGCGCGGTCCGCGTTCATCACCGCGCCGGGCCGGTCCTCCAGCTTCCACACGCCAGAGCCCACGTCGAGCACGATGGCGTGCCCGCCCGCGCGCAGCATCACCGCCTCGAAGGACGTGCGCGTGCGCAGGGACGGGTTGAAGAACACCATGCCCAGGAGCTTCCCCGGGAAGATGGCCCCCGGGTCCTGCTGCTTCCACGCGGCCGCCTGCGAGAGGACCGCCTCGACGCCTTCCGGCCCCAGGTCCTGGATGCGGGTGACATGCTTCATGGGCTTCGTGCTCCCCCGGCCGCGCCGGATGGATGGGGACTGCTGAATATGCACTCAAATTCATGCATATTCGTTGAGGAGGCGCGGATATTATGCAGAACGGCGCAGCGCGCAAGAACATTCACTGGGATTTTTCATGCGCCTTGCGTGCGTATTCAGCCGCATGCATGGTGAACGTGAATGAACCTGGACGACGCCATCCTTCAGCTCATCTCCCGGCAGGACGTTCCGGATCAGGCGGTGCTGCAGACGTTGCTGGAGGCGGCGGGGCACGCGCCCAGCCAGTCCACGCTGTCGCGGCGGCTGAAGAAGCTGAGCGTGCAGAAGGTGAACGGGCGCTATCAGCGCACGGAGCCGCCGGTGGTGCCGGTGCCGCTCGCGCCGCGAGTGACGATCATCGACGCGCCGCCCAACATGCTCGTGCTGAAGACGGCGCCCGGCTACGCGCAGATCTTCGGGCTGGCGCTGGACCGCGAGGAGGTGGAGGGCCTGGCGGGCACGGTGGCGGGCGACGACACCATCTTCATCGCGGTGAGGGATCCGTCGCTCCTGCAGGACGTGCGCGAGGCGGTGGAACAGCTCATCCAGCGCGGCCCGTGAACGGGAAGCGCCGCACGAGCTCCCACGGGCCTCCGAGGTAGCGCCAGAGCAGCAGCGCGGGGGCGGGCGAGTCGAAGGCGGCCCAGCCCGCGCCCAGCTCCACGAGGGCGGCCTTCGCCTCCTCGACGGTGGCCTTGTTCATCAGCGTGACGTGGGGCCGGAAGGGCTGCCGGTCCTGCGGCGTGAGCCACTCCACGAACGCGCGGGTCAGCTCGCGGTGCACGGGGACCAGACCCTGGGCCTCCACGTCCACCGCCATGCCGCGCCCCAGGCTCCGCAGTTCCCCGAAGCGCAGCGTGGGCGCGGGACGCTCGGTGACGACCTCGAGCGCGGCCTCCACGGCGGCCTGCTCGGACGCGGGCAGGTGGTGGAAGAGGGAGACGTGCGCGGGGATGACGTTGCGCTCGGGCGGGAAGTAGCGGCGGCGCAGGCCGTCCAGGCGCGCGAAGGCTTCCGGCTCCAGCTCGGCGGTGACGAGCAGCGGGGCTTCGGAGGAGGAGGTCATGGGCGCACGCGCATTCTACGCTACGACTCACGGCGGCAGCGGGAGAGGCCGCCCGCCGCGCCGTTCGACTCCGAGGTGCTCAAGCCGCTGGCTCGAGCGTCCTGCTCACTTCTGCGACTCGAGGAAGTTCTTCAGCCAGGTGTTGGCGGCGTTCCGGTACTCCGGCAGGCGCGAGCGCTCGGCCGCGGCGAGGGCCTTCTTCACGGCCGCGGCGTCGAGGTCGTGCGTGTAGACCGGCGTGCCGGGCTGCTGGCGCCAGGACTCGGAGAGGCTGCCCGCGTCGATGGCGTCGAAGCCGAGCTCCTCGACGAGTTTGAGCACCTTCGCGCGGTGCTCGGGCGGATCCCCCGCGATCGGCAGCGCCACGCGGCCGGGCGTGCCCTTCGGGGTGCCCTTGTCCAGCAGGCTCTGGAAGAAGATGTTGTTGAAGGCCTTGATGACCGGACGGCCGATGAGCTTCGCGACCCACTCGCTCTCCAGCGTGCCGGCTTCGAGCTCCGGGATGCTTCCGTCGCGCACGGGGTAGTAGTTGCCCGTGTCGATGACCACGACGTCCTTCGGCACGTTCGCGAAGAGGCCCTTGGGCAGGTCCGGCACTGCCTTCTGGGGGATGGTCACGACGACGACCTCTCCGGCGTTCGCGGCCTCTTGGACGGTGACGGCCTTCGCGCCCGTCTCCTTCGCCAGGTCGCGCAGGGTCTCCGGCCCGCGCGAGTTCGCGATGGACACCTCATGCCCCAGCTTCGTCCACCTGCGAGCCAGGGTTCCGCCGATCAGCCCCGCGCCAATGATTCCAATCTTCATGTCGCACTCCTCCGGGAAGTGAGCCCTATGACTTCAAGCGCCGGTCGGATGCACGACCCGCACGCGCGATGCGCGGCCCCGGTAGGATTTCCACGCGGGCGCTGCCTCCCCCATGCGTTCCGGCGCCTCGCGGTGGGCCAGCGGGCGCGGACGCTGCTGGAGAAGGCCTGCGGCCCGGACCCCCCGAAGGTCGCCAGGGTGCTCAACCGGAGCCGCGGCTGCTGCGCATCGAGGAGCTGGACGCCTTCCTGCGCGAACGTTGAGGACCCGCCCGCCGGGCCTGTTAGGGTCCCGCCCCCTATGCGAACCCTCGTCGGACTGACCTCTTCGGGCTGGACGGAGAAGGCCCGGTGGGCGTTGGACCACCACCGCGTCGCCTACCGCTACCAGGACTACGTCCCCCTCATCCAGGAGCGCTGGCTGCGCAAGCAGGTGGCGCCCGGCGTGAGGCCGTCGGTGCCGCTGCTCGTGGGTCCGCCCCAGCCGGCCACGCACGGCTCGTTCGCCATCGCGAAGCGCGTGGAGGAGCTGGGGCAGGGGAGCGCGCTCTTCCCGGCCGCGCACCTGGACGCCATCACCGCCTGGAACGACACCAGCGAAGAGGTGCTGGACGCGGCGCGCGCCTACGCCATGCCGCGCATGCTGACCATCTCCCGCGCCCAGGCGGAGGCCCTGCCGAAGTTCGTCCCCGGCTTCCTGCGCCCGCTGTTCGCGCCCACCGCGCGCCTGGGCATGCGCTACGTGGTGAAGAAGCACCAGGTGGCGGACGGCTCCCCGGAAGCCATCGAGGCCGCCGTCGCCCCCGCCTACGAGAAGCTGCGCGCGGCGCTGGGCGGCCGGCCCTACCTGCTGGGCACGGCCTTCACCTACGCGGACATCACCACCGCGGTGATGCTCGTGCTCCTGGGGCCGCCGGCGGACCGGCACCTGCCCATGGGACCGGGCACGCGCGAGGTGTGGACGCATCCGGGGCTCGCCGCCCGCTTCCCGGACCTGCTCGCGTGGCGCGACGCGCTCTACGACAAGCACCGCCGCACCTGAAGAAGGCAACGGGCCGCCTCCCCGTGAGGGAAGGCGGCCCGCCGTTGAAGCGAATCCCCGGTGCGTGAAGCGGACTACGCCGTCTTCTTCACGCCCTTCGAGCTGTCCACCAGCACCTTGGCGAAGGTGAGCCCGTCGGGGCCCGCGTCCGCCTGGATGTGCTCGCCCGGCGCGAACTCGCCGTTGAGCACCTGGAGCGCGAGCGGATCCAGCAGGTACTTCTGCACGGCGCGCTTCAGCGGCCGGGCGCCGTACGTGGGGTCGTAGCCGCGCTCCGCCAGCAGCTCCCGCGCGCTGTCCGTCAGGTCCAGCGTGAGGCGCTTGGCCTGGAGCAGCTTCTGGAGCTTGCCCAGCTGGATGTCGACGATGCGGTAGATGTCCTTCTTGCGCAGCGGCTCGAAGACGACGATCTCATCCACGCGGTTGAGGAACTCCGGGCGGAAGTGGCCGCGCAGCGCCTCCATCACCTCGCCGCGCGTCTTCTCGTTCAGCACGTCCGTGCCCGCCATGCCCTCCTGGATGGCCTGCGAGCCGATGTTGGACGTGAGGATGAGCACCGTGTTGCGGAAGTCCACCGTGCGGCCCTGGCTGTCCGTCACCCGGCCCTCGTCGAGGATTTGCAGCAGGATGTTGAACACGTCGTGGTGCGCCTTCTCGATTTCGTCGAAGAGCACCACCGTGTACGGGCGGCGGCGCACGGCCTCCGTGAGCTGGCCGCCCTCCTCGTAGCCCACGTAGCCCGGGGGCGCGCCGACGAGCCGCGACACCGCGTGCTTCTCCATGTACTCGGACATGTCGATGCGGACCATGGCCGTGTCGTCGTCGAAGAGGAACTCCGCCAGCGCCTTCGCCGTCTCCGTCTTGCCCACGCCCGTGGGGCCCAGGAAGATGAACGAGCCGATGGGCCGGTTGGGATCCTGCAGCCCGCTGCGCGCGCGGCGCACGGCGTTGGACACGGCCTCGATCGCGCTGCGCTGGCCAATCACGCGCTCGGCGAGCCGGTCCTCCATCTTGACCAGCTTCTGCATCTCGCCCTCCATCAGCTTGGAGACCGGGATGCCCGTCCACTTGGCCACCACGGAGGCGATGTCCTCGGAGTCCACCTCCTCCTTGAGGAACTTCTGGTTCTTCTGCAGCTCCGCCAGCTTCGCGTTCTGCGCCGCGACCTCCTTCTCCAGGCCCGGGATGACGCCGAACTTCAGCTCCGCGGCGCGGTTGAGGTCGCCCTGGCGCTCGGCCGCGGCCTGGTCGTTGCGCGCCTTCTCCTGCTTCTCCTTGAGCGAGCGCAGCGCCGCGATGGCCTTCTTCTCCTCGTCCCAGTGGGCCTTGAGCGAGTTGAACTTCTCGTTGAGGTTCGCGAGCTCCTTCTCGATGGTGGCCAGGCGCTCGCGCGAGTGCGGGTCGGTCTCCTTGCGCAGGCCCTCGCGCTCGATTTCGAGCTGCGTCACCTTGCGGCGGATGTCGTCGATCTCCGTGGGCATGGAGTCGATTTCAATGCGCAGGCGGCTGGAGGCCTCGTCCACCAGGTCGATGGCCTTGTCCGGCAGGAAGCGGTCCGCGATGTACCGGTGGCTGAGCGTGGCCGCCGCGACGAGCGCGGAGTCCTGGATGCGCACGCCGTGGTGCACCTCGTAGCGCTCCTTCAGGCCGCGCAGGATGCTGATGGTGTCGTGCACCGAGGGCTCGCCCACGAACACCGGCTGGAAGCGGCGCTCCAGCGCGGCGTCCTTCTCGATGTGCTTGCGGTACTCGTCCAGCGTCGTCGCGCCAATGCAGTGCAGCTCGCCGCGCGCGAGCGCGGGCTTGAGCATGTTGCCCGCGTCCATGGCGCCCTCGGCCTTCCCGGCGCCCACGAGCGTGTGCATCTCGTCGATGAAGAGGATGATCTCCCCGGCCGCGTCCGAGACCTCCTTGAGCACCGCCTTGAGGCGCTCCTCGAACTCGCCGCGGTACTTGGCGCCGGCCACCATGGCGCCCAGGTCCAGGGTGATGAGGCGCTTGTTCTTCAGGCCCTCCGGCACGTCGCCGTCCACGATGCGGCGGGCGAGCCCTTCGGCGATGGCCGTCTTGCCCACGCCCGGCTCACCGATGAGCACGGGGTTGTTCTTGGTGCGGCGGCTGAGCACCTGGATGCAGCGGCGGATCTCCTCGTCGCGGCCGATGACGGGGTCCAGCTTGCCGCTGCGCGCGGCCTCCGTGAGGTCGCGGCCGTACTTCTCCAGCGCCTGGTAGGTGGACTCCGCGTCGGCGCTCGTCACGCGCGAGGAGCCACGCACCTCCTTGAGGCCCGCCTGCACGCGCTCGCGCGTCACGCCGGAGGACTTCATGGCCTCGCCGACGGCGCCCTTGTCCTGGGTCAGCGCGAGCAGCAGGTGCTCGGAGGACGTGAAGTCGTCCTTCAGCGCCTTGGCCTCGTCCTCCGCCTTGTCGAAGGTCTTCATCAGGCGCTGGCTGAGCATGGCGCTCTCGCCGCCCTGGATGCGCGGGAGCTTCTGGAGCGCCTCGCCCAGCCGGCCCGCGAACAGCTTCACGTCCACGCCAATCTTGCGCAGGAGGGGGTCGACGATGCCGTCCTTCTGCCCCAGGAGCGCCGTGGCGAGGTGCTCCGGCTCGTAGTGGGGATTGTCGGCCCGGCGTGCCAGGGACTGACCTTCCTGGATCGCCTCCTGTGCCTTCACCGTGTATTTGTCGAGTCTCATGGACTGAACGTAAGGGCCGGGGACCCCTTGGCAAGGCGACACTGCCCGTACGCCCTGCGATTTCCCTGGAATACTTTGAGCTGCTGGAAGCAGCCGGGTAATCGTGGTGGCGAAGTTGCCAGGGGGTGGGGGGGTCGGTTATAGGCGGCGCCCATCCTCGGGGGCTTCACTCTGGACGCACACGGCGGCTATCTCGTTCGACTCGATACCTTCTCCGGGTTGGCGCTGGTGCGTCTGGCCCGGGAGGCCCTGTCGATGGACAGCGTCCCGGCCGCCACGGCGCTGCGCGTCACCATCAACCGCCGCCGCAAGGTGGTGCGCCTGGCCTTCCTGGGGCCCTTCTCCCAGGGCCGGCAGGGCGCCCACTGGTACGCCGCCCACCACGCCCTGGCCCGCCTGCTCTCCGCCGCCGCCAACGCCACCGTGCACGCCTACGTGTACGACGCGGACGAGGGCGAGGAAGTGATTGCCTACGGCAACGGCCGGCGGGTGGGTGGGGAGAAGGTGGTGTACGAGGACGCGGAGCTGCCCTGTCCCCTGGAGGAGCTGGACGACGCGGCGTTCGCCCGGCTCCAGTCACGCTGGCCCATGGGGCACCTGGCGTACGTCTACGGCCTGACCCGGGACGAGCTCCTGCGCATCCCCCGCGCCCCGCTGGCCCGCGTGCTGCCGCTGGAAGGCACGGCCGCCGGCTCCGAAGCGGACGCGATGGCCTCCCTGGAGGCGCTGCTGCTGGGGCCCGCCCAGTCCGCGCGGAGACGGACGCGGGCTGAGGCAGGCGGACGGCCTTCGCGCCGCGCCGCGTCAGCCCCGTGCCGGCACCCTCAGGGGTCCTCGGTGGGCCCGTCGAGCGTGAGGATGGCCTCGCGCACGCCCTGGCTGCGGAAGTACTGGGCGAGCAGGGCGAAGCCGCCGGCGACGAGCACCGTGGGCAGCACCGCGCTGAAGGTCATCAGGGACGGCACGAGCGCGTGGAGCTGCTCCGCGGCGGCCGGGTCCTTGAACTCCGGCAGGGCCTTGAGCCCCTCCACCATGGCCTGGCTGGTGTGCCGGGCCACGACGGTCGACTGGGCCCCGTCGATGGTGCGCATCAGCGCGGCGAAGAGGCCCGCGCCGCCCAGCAGCTGCCGGAAGCCGTCCCGGGGCATGCCCTCCGGGGAGCGCAGCATGCGGCTGGAGGCGAAGAAGAGCAGGGTGCAGGCCATCGTCAGCCCGGTCAGCACCAGGGCGCGGGACTCGCGCATGGGGGAGAGCGCGGACAGCTGCGCCTCCATGATGGCCTGGGTGACGGCGGGGTCCTTGCCCAGCAGGGCCAGGGTGGGGGTGTGCTCCCGCTGCGCTTCCCGGTGCGCCTCGAAGTTCATCATCACGGAGGCCTCGTTGCAGGCGAGGAACCCCGTCAGGCAGGAGAGTACGAGGCACAGCGCGGCGGCGACGCGGACGCCCCGGGGCAGCGCCCCCGGGCGGGTGACTTCAGGGGGCTTCACTTCCGGTTCGCCTCCACGTAGCGCAGGCGCAGGTCGGACAGGAGGTTGTCCACCAGCTTCTCCTCCTCGGCGGTGAGGTTGCCGCGCGTCTTCTCGCGGAGCATCGCCAGGAGGGCCAGGTTCTGCCGGGCCGCCGGCAGGTCCTTCTCCATGCGGCCCGTCTCCGGGTTCGGCGCGCCCCCCAGGTGGATGAGGACGGCGGAGCCCAGCCCGACGACGAAGGTGCTGAACGACAGGGACTCCTCGGAGGCGGGCTCGCTTCCCCCGTCATCACGAAGGTCTCACCCCGCTTCTCCGAAGGGCTCATTCGGACGCCTTGTCCTCTTCACCGGCCGGCGCGTCCGCGGCGTCCTCGTCGGAGGCGTCGTCGTCCGTGTCGTCCGCGTCGTCCGCGTCGTCCGCGTCGTCCTCGTCGGAGGCGTCGTCGTCCGTGTCGTCCGCGTCGTCCTCGTCCTCGTCATCGAAGTCGTCCTCGATGTCGCCGTCCATCAGCGTCTCGATGGGGACGGCCTTGTCGGCCACGTCCGGCAGCTCCTCGAGGTGCTTCTTGTACGCGTCCTCGTCCACCTGGCCGCTGCGCTGGTAGCGATCCGCGGTGCGCTTGTCGAGGTGCTTCGGGTTGATGCCTTCTGCCATGATTCAAATCCTCGGAATTGCTTGGAAAACAGCGCGGCACCTTATAGCAGGAGGGGCGCCTGTCAACGCCGCTGTCCCCGGGCCCGGAATCCGATGAACGTCTCGCCCCGCCCCCCGCTTCCCCAAGGCCCGTACCTGTTGGTGGACGACAGCGTCCGCCCGGAGCTGTCCCTGGTGGACAAGGCCGTGCGCCTGCTCGCTGGCGGCGCCCGCGTCCTCCAGCTGCGCATGAAGCACACCCTGCCCCGGGAGGCGCTGGCCGCGGCCCGGGAGGTGGTGGCCCGCTGCCGGCAGGCAGGCGCGGTGTGCCTCATCAACGACCGGGTGGACCTGGCGCTGCTGTCGGACGCGCACGGGGTGCACGTGGGGGACGAGGACCTGCCCCCGGAGGCGGCGCGGGAGCTGTTGGGCCCGGCCAGGTACGTGGGCGTCACGGCGCGGGGGACGGAAGGGGCGCGGGCGGCCCAGGCGGCGGGGGCGGACTACGTGGGCGTGGGGCCGCTGTTCGGCACCACCACGAAGGTGGTGCGGGCGCCGGTGCTGGGGCTGGAGGCCTTCCGGCGGGTGGTGGCGGAGAGCCCCCTGCCGGTGGTGGGGATTGGCGGGGTGGGCCTGGCGAACATCGCCCGGGTGGCGGCGACGGGGGCGCACGGCGCGGCGGTGGTGTCCGACGCCCTGCTCGCCCAGGACATCACCGAGCGGGTGCGCCAGCTTGCCGCCGCGTTTGACAGCGCGCGGGGGACTGGCCTCTAACCCGAGGGAGCTCCCCCACCATGAACCATCCTCCACCGCGTCATCACGGGACGACCCCGCGTCGTCCCAACATCGGCCTCAGCCCGGACTGGGTCCAGCCGGCCGACTCCGCCTTCCCCCGCTACGAGCTGAAGGTGCCCTACGCGGAGGCGGTGCTGCGCGCGGGGGGCCTGCCCTTCGTGCTGCCGTACACCGACGACGCGTCCTGCGTGGACGCCTACCTGGAGCGGGTGTCCGGGCTGGTGGTGACGGGCGGCGCGTTCGACATCCCTCCGTCCGCGTATGGCGAGGAGGCCCGGGACGGCATGGGTCCGCTGAAGGAGGGCCGCACGGCCTTCGAGGCGCAGCTCATCCGGGGCGCGCTCAAGCGCAACCTGCCGGTGCTGGGCGTGTGCGGCGGCATGCAGCTCTTGGCCGTGGTGCTGGGCGGCACGCTGTTCCAGGACATCCCGCGCGAGGTGCCCGGCGCGCGCGACCACGAGCAGAAGCACGACCGCACCCAGCCGCAGCACCCGGTGGAGGTGAAGAACGGCACGCTGCTGGCGGAGGCGGTGGGGCACGGGCAGCTGATGGTGAACTCCACGCACCACCAGGCGGTGAACAAGCCGGGCACGGACGTGGCGGTGAGCGCGGTGTCGCCGGACGGCGTGGTGGAGGCGATTGAATCCACCGCGCACGCGTTCGCGCTGGGCGTGCAGTGGCACCCGGAGCTGATGCTGGGGACCATCCCGGTGCACCTGGGCGTCTACAAGTCGCTGGTGCAGAAGGCGCGAGAGCACCGCCGGTGAGGCCGCGCGTCCTGCTCCTGGCGGGACTGGAGCCCACGGGGCAGGGCGGGGCTCCTGGCGGACGTGGCCGCGGTGCGGGCGCGCGGCGGGGACGCGGTGGCGGTGCCC
>NZ_JBKGHJ010000244.1:0-12674 GCF_046520365.1 Corallococcus sp. 4LFB | reverse complement strand
GCCAGGCCCTGGCCCGGCCGGAGCACGCCGGGGACTCGCGCCTGTCCCAGTGGGCCATGCGCCTGGAGGACACCGAGTCCCCCGAGCCGTCCCCGGAGCTCGCGCGCCTGCGTGAGAAGGCCCTGGACGCGCGCGAGGCCGCGCTGGACACGCGCCGGCAGGCCGGGCTGGACCTCCAGTCCGCGCTGCGCGTGCAGCAGGAGGACGCCGCCCGGGTGGACAAGGCGCTGTCGTCCGCCGAGTCCGACCTGAAGCGCGTGGAGGCCGCCGCGAAGGCCCGCGCGGAGGCCGAGGAGAAGGCCCGCCGCGCCGCGGAAGCCGAGACCCAGAAGGTCGTCCCGCCCCCGGGGCTGAAGCCGTCCGGAGCGAAGGCGGTGTCCACGGAGACGCCGACGCGCGCGGAGCGGCTGCCGCCCATGGCGCCCGTGGCCGCCACCCCGGCGAAGAGCGACGGGCGCAAGGCGGGCCGGGTGCGGATGCACACGACCATCGACACGCGCAGCGACTCCAACTTCTTCACCGGCTTCTCCATGGACATCAGCGAGGGCGGCATCTTCATCGCCACGGTGGAGGCGGTGCCGCGCGGCACGCCGGTGGAGCTGGACTTCACGCTGCCGGGGGGCCGGCCGCTGACGGTGAACGGCGTGGTGCGCTGGGCGCGCGACGGCAACGACCGCACGCCGGACCTGATGCCGGGCGTGGGCGTGCAGTTCACCACGCTGCCGCCGGAGGTGGCGCACGCCATCTCGTCGTTCGTGGCCACGCGCGACCCCATGTTCTACCCGGACTGAGCGCCGCGCGGGTCTCGTGATGGAGATGACCGCCACCTGGGACGCGGAGTTCCCCACGCGCCGCATGGCGGCCTCCGGTCCGCCCCAGCGTCCGGTGCCGTGGCGCATCGAGACGAAGACGCCCGCGTCGCCCCGGCACGCGGGCGACTACGGCGCGTTCGCGTTGGATCCGGACGGCGACAACATGGAGGCGGTCCACCACGGCGCGCCGTGAGCGGCTTCAGGTGCCCCAGGGGCGCAGGGGCCGGAGCAGCCCCGCGTCCTGGAGGCGCGCCTGGACGTCCGCGGCCAGGGCGACGTGGGCCGGATTGGAGACGGTGAACTTCTCCGGCGTGAGGGTGATGAGCGTGCCCCGGTCCGGGAGGTGCTCCACCTGCACGGGCGCGGGCAGCGGGGGGACGGGGCCGCGGAAGTCCGCGAAGTACATGACCCAGCCGACGTAGGTGCCGGGCGATGAGAACTGATCGACCTTCATCTGTTCCAGATGCGCATGGGAGGTCGCGATGCCGGACTCGGGTTCCCATGCGAGGGCCATGGCGCGCACCACACTGGTCATGACAGGCGCGGTCACGACGCGCTTCGCGACCTCACTCTGGCCAAGCGAATTGAGGATGCACCGGGAGCTCACGAAGGTCGAGGAGCCTCCGCAGCTGCCGTTGATCCCCGAGGTTTCATCCGGCGACTCCCCGGCCCAGAGCCAGAACCTGGAGCTGTCACCAATCCGGTTGCTCTTCTGACCCAGGAGCTTCGCGAGCGTCGTGGCATCTGGCTGGACCTGTCGCTTGCGTGCCTTTTCGAAGGTTGCCGCGGATTGATGCCAACGGTTCCAGGTTGGCTCAAGTGGAGCCATCATTCCGAGGAAGGACTCCAGGCGTCGGGCGCAGGACTCCACCGGCTCGGGTCGGACCAGCCAGTAGCAACCCGCGTAATGCGTCTCGACCATGGCTCCAGCATGCCTCATCGAATCAGTGGGATGGACACCACTTCAATTGGGAGGGTGTTCTGCTGGAATGCTTGGCGAAGGAATTCGGCGAAACGCTCCTCTGCGACAATCCAGCGGATGCGTCGTCCTCCTGCCACCTCGACCTGACGCTCCGCCTGGGCCAGCACTTTGTCAAAGCCCCGGTAGAACTCCTTCAGTGTCATGTCGTCCTTGATGAACTTCGCGTAGCCCGGACCCTTGGCCTCCAGCAGCACGTCATCCACGAGGTCGTAGCCGTCGTAGTCCACGACCGTGTCCCCCTGCTGCAATCGGTACGCGGAGCCCTTCGGCGCTCCCGTCACCTGGGCCTGATAGTCGCGGGCACGGTCGGACATCGACTCCTTCACCTGCACCCACTTGCCCGGGCCTCCTGAGCTGCTCGGAGGCGGCGGGCCCATGGCCGCCATGGTCATCGCCGTGGACGCGAGCGTCACCTCCACCACTCCGTCCACCACCGCCACCGCGCTCACGTCCAGCACGCGCGCCACGCTGAAGCCCGCCTGCGCCGAGCCCAACCGCACCGCGTCCGGGAAGCCCGGCATCAACGTCAGCGCCGACGACAGCCCCACCGTCACGCCATGACTCACCAGCACCGTGACGGCGAGCACGAAGATGCGCGCCACCTCCGGCCCCAGGGCCTGCGCGAACACATCCGCCGCTTCCTCCAGCTCCTGGAACGTCCGTGCCCTGTCTGTCGCCGCCTTCAGCGCGCCGCACGCCCGGACCACCGCGAGGAACGACTCGCCCCCCACGTACGCCAGGAACACGGCGGCAATCACCGCCGCGGCCTTGGTGAACACGGGCTCCGGTGCCGCCGCCAACACCACCCAGGACGCAATCGCTCCCGACACCACGGACACGAAGAACGCAGGATTCAGCGTGTCCTCCAGCGCGTCCCCAATGCTCGCGCGCAGCGGCTCCAACGACATGCCCACCGCGAGCGTCAGCCGGTCCAGCTCGCCGAAGCCCGCGCCCTCCTCCAGCAACGACAGACAATCCCCCGGAGCCTCGTGCGCCCGGCACCACCGCCCGTACCGGTCCCGCAGCATGAACCCGAGTCCCCGGTCCAGCTCCGCGCCCTTCCTCGCCACCGCGCGCACCACCCTCGGTGATCGCACCGTCAGCGGCACCTCCAGCACCAGGCGCGCCAACGCGTCCTCGAACTCCCGCGCGCTGACCGGCACCCTCCGGTCCCACGTCGACGGGGCACACGTCCGCGTCCCCCGCTCCGTGCGCAGCCGCACCGTGGGACCACCGGCGCAGCCCGTGAGCAGCACGAACAGCAAAATCCACACACCACCCCTGCATGCGTTCATGCCGCCCTGCTCCTGTGACACCCGCGACACTCCGCGACAGGTGCCTTCTCCAGCCTCCCCACCAATGCTATGCGCCTCCCTGTAATCCATTTTTAATACGAACACCTAGACTTCACCGGGAGAGTCACCTTGAAGCGCTTTTCCCTCATCGCGTCCCTGGCCCTGACGGGCGTGCTGTCCGCCTGCGGCCCTGGCGAGACGCTTGAACCCCAGCGGGCGCCCGCGCAGGACGTGGGCAGCACCACGGCGGCGCTGGACTGCGCCGCGCTCAGCAAGCCCGTGTATCACCGCGTCCGTCCGTCCTCGGGCGACAGCCTGCTCACCCTCAACGCGACCGAGGCCGCCAACGCGGCCACGACCTACGCGTATACCGACGACCTCGGCACGCCCTTCAAGGCCGCGAGCTCCTCCGGCACCGGCCTGTCCCCCGTGTACCGGCTCTACAGCCCGGGCCGGGGTGAACACATCGTCACCATCGACGCCACCGAGCGCTCGAACCTCATCGCCTCCGGCTTCACCACCGACGAGGGCGTGGGCTTCTACGCCTCCAAGACGGCGGACGCGTGCCTCGTGCCCGTCTACCGCTTCGACAACCCCGGCCTGAGGAAGCACCGCCACGCCGTCACCCAGGCGGAGCGCGACGCGCTCACCGCCGCAGGCTGGACCAACGAGGGCATCAAGTTCTACGCCGCGCCTGGCGCCGTGGACACGAAGTTCACCTTCGTCGTCATCCCCGACACACAGATTGAAACCGTCTACTACCCCACCCGGCTCACCCAGCGCATGCAGTGGATCGCCGACAACAAGACGGCCCAGGACATCCGCTTCGTGCTGCACACCGGCGACCTGATGGACTGGGACACGCCCGACCACCTCCACTACCAGCGCGCCAGTGACTCGTACCAGGTGCTCGACAACGCCGGGATTCCCTACGCCATCGCCCTGGGCAACCACGACACGGCGGCCGTGTGCCAGGGCGGCAGCGCGTGCCCCGGCAACGTCAACGCCAACCTGCGCAACACCACCACCTTCAACACCTACTTCCCGCTGTCGCGCTTCAAGGCCCTGGGCGGCGTGTTCGAGTCCGGCAAGTGCGACAATGCCTACCACACGTTCAGCGCGGGCGGCCTGAACTGGCTGGTGCTGAACCTGGAGCTGTGGGCCCGCACGGACGCCGTGAACTGGGCGAAGACCGTGCTGGCCCAGTACCCCAGGCACAACGTCATCATCATCACCCACTCACACCTGAACGGCAGCGGCGGCATCGAGCAGTCCAACGGCGGCTACGGCAACAACAGCCCGCAGTACGTGTTCGACAACCTCATCAAGCAGTACGCCAACGTGCGCTTCGTCTTCTCCGGCCACGTGGGCAACGCCGCCTACCGCACCGACACCGGCGTGAACGGCAACACCCTCTACCAGATGCTCAACACCTTCCACGACGGCACCACCAACCCGACGCGGCTCGTGGAGGTGGACACCGCCGCCAACACCCTCAGCACCCGCGTCTACGCGCCGCTCACGAACACCGAGCGCGCGGACGGCGTGAAGGCGTACAGCAACGTGAACTGGGTGCGCTGAACACATTCCCCGGGTCGCGACATGCGAGCCCGCTTCCTCGACGAGAGAGCGGGCTTTGTCATTCGTGGCAATCCCAGCGGTCGCTTGGTATTGAGGCCCGGCCTTGCGTGACAGCCCGACACCTCCTTCCGGCGCTCCCCTCCCGTTCCTCGCCGGTGGCGGGGAGATGGGGGACCGGATGCGCCGGCAGGACTGGTCCGCCACGCCCCTGCCACCTCCGGAGGTCTGGCCCCACTCGCTGCGCGCGCTGGTCCGCATGATGCTGGACGCGGACACGCCCATGTTCATCGTCTGGGGCCCGGAGCTCTGCTACCTCTACAACGACGCGTACCGCCCCTTCATCGGAGCGCGGCACCCGGTGCTCGGCGAGCCCTGCGCGCGGGTGTTGCCGGAGGTCTGGCCGCAGCTGAAGCCGCTCCTGGAGCGCACGCTCGCGGGAGAGACGGTCGCCTTCGAGGACCTGCCGCTCACCGTCACGCACGAGGGCGTCCCGGAGGAGCGCTGGTTCACGTTCGCGTACGTGCCGGTGCGCGACGACGCGGGCACCGTGCAGGGCGTGTACTGCGCGCCGCTGGAGACGACGGGGCGCGTGCGGGCGGAGCGGGAGAAGGAGGCCGCGCTGGCCACGCTGCACCTGGCGCAGCGCGCGGGCGGCGTGGGCGTCTTCGAGTTGGACCAGGAGACGCGCACCGTCTACACGTCGGAGGAGTTCTGTCACATCTGGGGCCTGCCGGTGCGCCCCGCGTATCCGCTGGCGGAGCTGGTCGCGCGGCTGCACCCGGACGACCGGCCCCGCGTCCGCACCGTGGACGACATCCTTTCCCAGACCGCGCTGGAGTACATCGAGTACCGCGTCCGGCGCGACGACACCGGCGAGGTGCGGTGGATCGCCCGCCGCGGCGAGGCCCCTCGGGAGGGCGTGCGGCGGCTGCCGGGCGTCGTCTACGACGTGACCGACCAGAAGCGCGCGGAGGCCGCGCTCCAGGTGCTCACCGCCCAACTGGAGCAGCAGCTCAGCGCGCGCACCGCGGACCACGACCGGCTGTGGCGGCTGTCGCAGGAGCTGATGCTGGTGTGCGGGTTCGACGGCGCCATCTTCACGGTGAACCCGTCCGCCACGCGCATCCTCGGCTGGACCGAGGAGGAGCTGGTGGGCCGGACGGTGGCGGACCTGCTCCACCCGGACGACGTCGCGCCCACCACCCTGGAGCTGGGGCGGCTGGCCGCCGGCCTCCCCACGCTCGCCTTCGAGAACCGCTTCCGGCACCGGGACGGCTCCTACCGGCTGCTGGCCTGGACGGCCGTGCCGGACGAGGGCCGCGTCCACGCCGTGGCGCGCGACGTCACCCAGGAGCGCGAGGCGGCCCTGGCGCTGCGCCAGGCCGAGGACGCCCTGCGCCAGGCCCAGAAGATGGAAGCGGTGGGCCAGCTCACCGGCGGCATCGCGCACGACTTCAACAACCTGCTCCAGGGCATCATCGGGTCGCTGGACCTGGTGCAGCGGCGCGTGAGCCAGGGGCGCACGGACGAGCTGGGCCGCTTCGTCACCGGCGCGAAGGCCTCCGCGCACCGGGCCGCGGCGCTCACGCACCGGCTGCTCGCCTTCTCCCGGCGGCAGCCGTTGGACCCTCGCCCCACGGACGTGAACCAGCTCGTCGTCTCCATGGAGGACCTGCTGCGCCGCACGCTGGGGGAGACCATCCAGCTGGAGCTGGCGCTCATCCCCACGCCGTGGACCACGCTGTGCGACCCGAACCAGCTGGAGAACGCGGTCCTCAACCTGGTCATCAACGCGCGTGACGCGATGCCCTCGGGGGGACGCCTGCGCATCGAGACCGGGAACGCCCAGGTCGAGCTGCCCGCGGGCGGCGACCTGCTGCCCGGCGCCTACGTGCGCGTGAGCGTCAGCGACACGGGCACGGGGATGTCCCCGGAGGTCATCACGCGCGCGTTCGAGCCCTTCTTCACCACCAAGCCGCTGGGCCAGGGCACCGGCCTGGGCCTGTCGATGATCTACGGCTTCGCGCGCCAGTCGGAGGGCTCCGCGCGCATCGAGAGCGAGCCCGGCCGGGGCACCACCGTGTCGCTGTACCTGCCGCGCTTCCAGGGCACACCCGGCACGGAGTCCCCGCCCGCGCAGGCCCTGGGCGAGGAGCACCGCGCGCGCGGCGGCGAGGTGGTGGTGCTGGTGGAGGACGAGCCGGTGGTGCGCGCGCTCATCGTCGAGGTGCTCCACGAGTGGGGCTACCAGGTGCGCGAGGCCGAGGACGGACCCTCTGGCCTGCGCCTGCTGGAGTCCCTGCCGCGGGTGGACCTGCTGCTGACGGACCTGGGGCTGCCGGGGGGCCTCACCGGGCGGCAGCTGGCGGACCTGGCCCGGCAGCGGCGCCCGGCGCTCAAGGTGCTGTTCATGACCGGCTACGCCCAGGCGGCGGCCCAGGCGTCCGGGTTCCTCCAGGCGGGCATGGAGATGGTCACCAAGCCCGTGGCCATGGACCTGCTGGTGTCCCGCGTCCAGCGGATGCTGCGGGACGCGTAGCAGCGCTCACGGCTGGTCGGGATTGCCGATGTTTTGGAAGGGATTGAACGTGTACGTCGTGGAGAACTGCGACGACGGGCTGAAGTAGTACGCGGCCAGCATCGCGGGGGGTGCGGTATCGCTCGCCATCTTCGACGACCGCGTGGAGATCTGGAGCGCGGGGCGATACCCCAAAGGCATCACGCCTGAATCGCTCACACGTCCACACCTCTCGGTGCAGCGCAATCCCATCATCGCGGAGGTCTTCTATCGCGCAGGGCTCATCGAGAAATGGGGCCGGGGCACGAACCGCGTCGCCGAGATGTGCCGTGCCGCCGGGCTCTCCGCCCCGGAGTTCGCCGAGGTCACCGGCGCCGTGGTCGTCACGCTGCGGGTGAACGTGGGACAGACCCTGTCCGCGGATCGGGGGGAGCTGCCATCCGATCGGGGGGGGTTCCCACCCACGGATCGGGGGGGGTTCCCCGCGGATTGGGGGGGGTTCAAAGACCAGGAAGCAATCGACGCCCGGGGGCGTGAAATCATCGAGAAGCTAGGACTCCGTCCCCGGAAGGCGGCCCTGCGCGAAGCCATCCTGGCGCTCACCTCGCTCCGGCCCTGGCACCCCGCGGAACTCGCCAGGGTGCTCCACTTCAGCCCGGACAAGCTGACGGAGCGACACCTCAAGGCCATGGTCGAAGAGGGGCTCCTCGAACGCACCCATCCCGATAATCCCGCGCATCCCGCCCAGGCCTACCGGGCCGTGCGACGAGACAGGTGAGCCGGCTCACGGCCTTTGAGGCAACAGCTTCCACCCGACACATCGCTGCGACCCGGGCGCCGTATTTCCTCGCGGCGTCCGGGCCCATCCTCGCTTCACCCTGGAACGGAAACCCTCACGATGTCCCGAGTGGACATCCGGGCACCAGGACCAGGCCCGCTCCTCATTCCCGCAGGGCCAGCGGCCCGGCGTGCACCGGCGTGGAAGGCATATCGACGGGGCAAACCCTATCTTACCAGCGCTTTTCCGTCGGATACCGGACCGGCCCTCGCGGCAGGGGGTGAAACACAGGCCCGGACCCTGGCAGAAAGCAAGACAACCCATGAGGGGGTGGGACCGCGTCCCCCCTGAAGGAGTCCCTGTCGCATGAGCACGATTCTCCGGACCCCACCCCTCGCTGGCGGCCGTCCCCCCCGTTGGGATTCGCGCCGCCGGCCCCCGGCCGGTCCAGCACCGGCCCCCGCGTCCCTTCCCCTGGTGGAGAAGGTGAACCTGGCCCACGCCTCCACCGACCTGCCGGCGCCTGGCATCGCCCGGCCCGTGGGCACCCTCCACGGTCAGCCCATGCACCTGGTGCGGCTGACGGGCACCAGCCCCTGGTGCCGGCACGCCACCGGGGATGTCCTGCTCCTCGTCACCCGGGGCGCCCTGCGCGTGGAGCTGCGCGACCGCACCGTGGACCTGGAGGAGGGCGAGCTGCTCATCGTCCCCCGGGGCGTGGAGCACCGCTCCGTCGCTCCGGGCGAGGCGCTGGTGCTGAGGTCGGCCCCACCGCTCGACGGTGAGGCAGCCGGGCAGTCTCCCGCTCCCTGAGACGGCCTTCCGCCGCCCCCCAGGCGGGCGAGCCCCCGTCCCTTCGCGGGTGTGGTGATTCCTCCCAGGGGGACCACGGCGCACTTTTGCCCTGAACGAACGGATGGGCGGCTTCCCGCGGCGGGCTCCCCCGCTGGCGCCGGACGGCCGCCCCCTTCACGAGGAGCGGGAGCCGCCATGCGCATCCACCACCTGAACTGCACCACGATGTGCCCGCCTGGCCGGCGGCTCATGGACGGGCGGCGCGGCTTCACCGGCCCGGCTGCGCTCACCTGCCACTGTCTGGTGTTGGAGACACCGCGCGGCCTGGTGCTGGTGGACACCGGCTTCGGCCTCAATGACGTGTACGCGCCCCGCGTGCGGCTCAACGGCCTGTTCCGCGACGTGCTCTGCCGCCCCGCCCTGGCGGAGGAGGCCACCGCCATCCGCCAGCTGGAGCGGATGGGCTTCCAGGCCAGCGACGTGCGCGACATCATCCTCACGCACCTGGACTTCGACCACGCGGGCGGCCTGGACGACTTCCCCCACGCGCGCGTGCACGTGCTGGCGGACGAGTACCGCATGGCCACCGCGCAGAAGAGCTGGCTGGACCGCGCGCGCTTCCGCCCCATGCAGTGGTCCAAGGAGACGCGCTGGGAGACCTACGTCCCCAACCGCGGCGAGGGCTGGTTCGGCTTCGACTGCGTGCGCGAGCTCACCGGACTGCCGCCCGAAATCCTCATGGTGCCGCTGGTGGGCCACACGCTGGGACACGCGGGCGTGGCCATCGACACCGGGGACGGGTGGCTCTTGCACGCGGGCGACGCGTACTTCTACCACGGGGAGATGGACCTGGACCGCTACCGCTGCACCGCCGGCCTGCGCGGCTACCAGAAGCTGATGCAGAAGGACGGGTGGATGCGCTGGTACAACCTGCGCCGGCTGCGCGAGCTGGTGCAGCGCCACGGCGACCAGGTGAAGGTCTTCTGCGCGCACGACTCGCTGGAGTTCGAGCGGTTGGAGGAGCGCGAGAAGCTGCCCCCGGACTTCCCCATCCAGCCCGGCCTCGTCGCCCCCGTGCCGTCGCTGCACCTCTAGCAAGGACAGACGTCAATGCTGGAGCGGAGGGGCCTCCGCCCTGGACGTCTCCTCCACCGGCCGGGGGATGCGCGGCAGGTCCACCGTGAAGGTGGCGCCCCGCCCCGGCGCGCTCTCCAGGCGGATGACGCCGCCGTGCGCCTCCACGAGCTGGCGGGCGATGTAGAGCCCCAGCCCGTAGCCGGCCTCCGCCTCCGCCTTCCGGGTGCGCTCGCGCTCGAAGCGCTCGAAGACGCGGCGCTGGGCCTCCGGCGCGATGCCCACGCCCTCGTCGCGCACGCGCAGCCGCGTGTGCTCCACGTCCAGCGCGGACACCGACACCGTCACCGGGTGGCCCCGGCCGAACTTCAGCGCGTTGGACAAGAGGTTCGTCACCACCCGGTCCAGGCGGATGCGGTCCCACTGCCCCACCTGCCCGGGCTCCACCTCCAGCTTGAGGTCGCAGCCCGCCTGCGCGGCGGCCTCCGCGAAGCGCTCCACCACCTCGCGCGCCAGCTCTCCCAGGTCCACGGGCGCCGCGTCCAGCACCCGCTTGCCGGAGGACAGCCGCGACAGGTCCAGGAGGTTGTGCAGCAGCTGGCCCAGCCGCTGCGCCTGCCCGCGCGCCGCCACCAGGCCCTGCCGCACGTCCTCGTCGCGGCCGGCCCCCTGCGCGCGCTGCACCTTGCTGAGCAGCAATTGCAGCGCATGCAAGGGATTGCCCAGGTCGTGCGCGGTGACGGCGATGAGGTCCACCGCCTCGCGCGCCTCGCGCAAGAGCCGCGTGTTCACCAGGGCCAGCGCCGCGCGGCCGGCCAGCTCCTCCACCAGCACCTGGTCCGCCTGCGTGAAGCGGCGGTGGCCCCGGGCCGTCATCAGCACGAAGGCGCCCAGCGTCTCGCTGCCCGCGCGCAGGGGCACCACCATCGACGACCCGATGGCGACGCGCTCGATGAGCAGCAGGTGCTCGTCGGTCTCCGCGGAGGCCGCCACGTCCTCCGTCTCCACCTCCACGTCCATCCGCGAGCGCCCGGTGCGCATCGCCTCCCAGACGGCCGGGGGCATTCCCGCGCGCGGGGGGAAGCGCCGCAGGGCCTCCCACAGGCTCGCCTCGCGCTCGGGCTGCACGTGCGTCACCGCCCGGGGCCGCAGCTCCCTCGCGGGCGTGAGCAGGTAGAGGATGCAGCCGTCCGCCACCTCCGGCACCAGCAGCCGCGCCACCTCCGCCGCCGTCAGGTCGGGGTCCAGGGACTGGTGGAAGACGCGGCCCGCTTCCGCGAGCAGCTCCTGCATCCGCTCGTTGCGCCGCTGCTCGGTGCTGTCGCGCGTCACCACGGAGAAGCCCTGCGGCCTGCCGTCCTCGTCGCGCAGCGCGGTGATGGACACCTCCGCCCAGAAGCGCGAGCCGTCCTTGCGCTGGCGCCACCCCTCCGTGCGCAGCCGCCCCTCCCGGAGGGCCCGGGCCAGCTCCCGCTCCGGCACGCCCGTCGCGGTCTCCTCGGATGTGTAGAAGACGGAGGAGGGGCGGCCCAGGATCTCCGCCTCGCTCCAGCCCTTGATGCGCTCCGCGCCCGGGTTCCAGCTCGCCACCCGCCCGCGCGCGTCCAGCAGCATCAGGGCGTAGTCGCGCACGCCCTCCACCAGCGCCTGGAAGCGGTGCGCGCTGGCCGCCGCCTCGCGCCTGAGCGGATTCAGCTGGCGGTGGAGCACCCACGCCAGCGCCGCCGCCAGCACCAGCCCCAGCAGGGACGCCATGAGCAGCAGCGCCGTCTCCCACCGGTCCGTCAGCAACGCCGTCTGGTTCTCCCGCGCCAGCCGCGCCAGCACCTTGCGCTCCAGCTGGGCCTGCGCGTCGCGCACCCGGGCATTGGCCTGGGTGAGCCGCTCGCGCGCCACCTGCTGTTCCCTGGGGGTGGGGGTGTCCAGCAGGGCGCGCAGGGCGGCCTCATGCAGCTGCTCGGCGGCGCGCACCTCCTCCACCAGCGCCTGGTCCTCGGAGGAGGCCAGCCGCGCATGCAGCCGCTCCACGGTGTCCAGGAAGCGGCGCCGGGACCGCGCCGTGTCCTGGACGAGCGACTGTCCGCCCGCCAGCAACGCGCTGTTGGCCAGGGACACCTTGTCGCTGAAGGCCCGCCCCAGCTGCCCCACCTCCTGCAGGTCCATGGAGCGCTCCATCACCCGCGACTGCACGGAGGCGCGGGTCATCAGGAGCGAGCCCACCGCCACGACCAGCAGGACGAACGCCACCACGAGGCTCGCACCGAGCCCCCACCCGTCCTCCCGTGCCAAGCGCCTGGGACCTGCCATGGGTGTCCCTTCCCCGCCGGACGTACGTATCCCGTTCGCGCCCCCGCGTCCGTTCACGGTGGGGGCCCCCCGCCACCGCGCCCACCCCCCTCCCTGGCCCGTCCGGTGTCCACCAGTGCGCGCCTTCCCGGCGGGCGGGGCGGGACAGTGACGCCTTTCCGACCGCTGGAGGCCCGCCGGGGCGTGCCGCCGCTTCGCGGGCACCGGGCGCGTCCCCACCCTGGGACCCGGGGCCGATGACGGGCCCTTCACGGGTGGCGGAAACGGGGCATGGGGCGGACGGGCTGGCTGGCGGGGTGGGTGGTCCTCCTGGGGCTGTGGACGGCGTGCGGCCGGACGCTGCCGGACGACACGACCTCCCGGCTGCTGAGCCGGCAGCCCCCGTCCTTCTGCACGCCCATGACGTGCGAGTCCCAGGGGCTGGACTGCGGCTACGCCATCGACGGGTGCGGCGGCACGCTGCACTGCGGGGAGTGCGCGGAGGGCCAGGCGTGCGGCGGGGGCGGCCTGCCCAACGTCTGCGGCCCCAGGC
>NZ_JBKGHJ010000243.1:0-12718 GCF_046520365.1 Corallococcus sp. 4LFB | reverse complement strand
CCAGGCGGAGCCGCTCTACGCGCGCGCGCTGGCCATCCGCGAAGCCGTGCTGGGCAAGAACCACCCGGACCTCGCGGCCTCGCTCAACAACCTGGCCCTCCTGCGTCTGGCGCAGCGCCGCCTGGAGGACGCCGTGCCGCTGTTCACGCGCGCCTTCGCCGTCTCCGAGCAGCGCCTCCGCCGCGAGGCCCTGGAGTTCTCCGAGGCGCGGCTGGCCAGCTTCCTCCAGCACCTGCGCGCGGACGAGGAGCAGCTCTACGCGCTCGTGCGCGCGCACCCGGACTCCGCCGACATCCGGCGTCTGGCCTTGAGCGCGGCGCTGCTGCTCAAGGGCCGCTCCGTTGAAGAGACGGCCGACATCTCCCGCGCGGTCTACCGGAGCCTGGGCACGGAGGAGCGAGGCACCTTCGAGCAGCTGCGCAAGCTGCGCACCCGGCTGGCCCGCCTCTCGCTCCACGGGCCGGCGCGCTCACGCCGTCCGCCTACCAGCGGCAGCTCACGGCGCTGACCGCGCAGGGCGACGCGCTGGAGGCGACCCTCGCCAGCCAGTCCGCTCCCTTGCGCGCGCTGGCGGCGCTGCCGTCTCCCGAGGACATCGTCGACCGTGTCGCCGAGGCCCTGCCGAAGGATGGCGCCCTCGTGGAGTTCATCACCTACGAGGACCGTCCCCTCGTGCCGGGAACGGGCACGGCCCAGCTGCGCTGTCTGGCATTGGTGCTCATGCCCGACGCGAGCATCCGCGCGCTCGACCTGGGCCCCGCGGGGCCCATCGAAGCGGCGGCCTCCAGCCTGCGGGACGCGCTGGCCCGCCGGGACGCCGCCTTCGAGGACTCCGCGCACGCGCTCTACCAGCTCGCCTTCCAGCCGCTGCTGCCGCTGCTGGGCAAGGCCCGCCGCCTCTTCCTGTCACCGGATGGCGAGCTGGCCCTGGTGCCCTTCGCGGCGCTGCACGACGGCCAGCGGTACCTCGTGGACAGCTACGACTTCACCTACGTCACCTCCGGCAAGGACCTGCTGCCGCGTCCCCAGCAGCCCCAGCCCGCGTCCTCCGTGGTGGTGCTGGCGGATCCTGCGTTCAACACGGGGCCCCGGACCGCCGCGCTGCCCACGGGAGGCGCGTCCCTGGTGGCGGAGCGCTCTCCGTCGGCGCGGCGCGAGGACCTGGTGGCGCGGGACTGGGCCCCCGTCCCGCTGCCGGGCTCGCGAGAGGAAGCGGAGGCCATCCAGCGCCTGTTCCCGCAGGCGCAGCTGTTCCTGGGGACGAAGGCGACGAAGGAGCGGCTGCTGCACCTGCGCACGCCGGGCATCCTCCACCTGGCCACCCATGGCTTCTTCCTGGAGGACGCCACCGCGCAGGAGAGCTCGCGGGCCGTCGCGACCTTCGGCGCGCTGGGCGAGGATCCGCAGGCCGCGCGCCGCCGGATCCGCTGCTGCGCTCCGGCCTGCTGCTCGCGGGAGAGACGGCGAAGACGAGCACGGCCTCCTCCGACAGCGCGCTGGTGACGGCGCTGGAGCTGGCGGGACTGGATTTGTGGGGCACGCAGCTGGTGGTGCTGTCCGCCTGTGACACCGGGCGCGGCGCGGTCCGGCGCGGGCAGGGCGTCTACGGCCTGCGCCGGGCGTTCCTGGTGGCGGGCGCGGAGACGGTGGTGATGAGCCTCTGGAAGGTGGACGACGCGACGACGCGCACGTTGATGGAGACCTACTACCGCCACCTGCTCGGCGGGGACGGCCTGGCCACGGCGCTGCGTGAGGCGATGCGGGAGCTGCGCAAGGCGCAGCCCCATCCGCACTACTGGGCGCCCTTCATCGCGATGGGGCGGGACACGCCGCTGCGGTTGCTGGACGCGGGCGGGATGGCTCAGGCCGGCGGCGGGTAGAGGTCCTCGAGGATTTCGGAGCGCTCGGGGTACGTCCGCTCGAACTCGGCCAGGGCCTCGGGGCCGTCATCGAGCGCGCGCATGTACTCGGACCAGGCCTCCGCGAAGTCCTCCGTGTAGACGCCGGAGTCCTCGAAGCTCTCCTCCGTGTAGTCGTTGAGGTGGTTGCCGTCCGCGGCCGCGGCGTCCGCCCAGCCGTCGGGGATGGGCGGGGGCTCGCCCGCGAGCTTCTCGAGGATGCCGGACAGCCAGCTGTCGTTCGCGTCCTCCACCTGCCGGCCGATGAGGTGGCCGATTTCGTGGTGGAAGATGTCGGCCGTCACGTTGGCCTCGCCGCCATAGAAGGTGATGGTGCCGTCGCCCGCGCGCGCGGCGGCGCCTTCCGGATCCGCCTCCCCCTTGATGACGACGTGCTCGAGCGAACCCCGCAGGTCCTCCGGCGTCTCGCTGTACGAATCGATGACCTGGGCGAGCACGGCCTCCGCGTCCACGTCCGCGCCCTCCTCGACCCTCACGGTGAACCGGTCGTTCCCCACGGTGACGACGTAGACGTCGTCACCGCCGCCAGCGACGCCGCCGGGGAGCTGCGTGACGGACACCTGCTCCGTCTTCCCGTCCGTGTTGGTGAAGGGCACCGGGTTGCCCGTCGCCAGGGCCTCTTCCACGGCGGCGCGGCGGGGGTTGATGAGCTTCCCGAGGTCGCCGGGCGACAGGGGCGGGAGCGGCGGGAGGAGCGGCTTCGTGAGCCGGGCGGACTCGAAGCCGCTGGTCCCCTGGAACGCGCGCACCGCCGTGTTCTGGATGCGGGGCGGGGCCGTCAGGGGGGCCGGGGTGGAGACCTTGGGCGTCTGGAGCGCGGGGGCCGGCGCGAGGGCGCGGGACAGAAGCTTCGTGAGCATGAGGGGCTCTCCTTGCCCCCTGTACGGAGTGCGTCCGCAGCCGGTTACACCCGGCCTTACGTCAGCGCTGGTTCACTCACGGAGGACTCAGGCACTGCGCAGCGTGAGCAGCGTCACCTCGGGCGGGATGCCGATGCGGAAGGGGAGCCAGTGCCCCGTGCCGCCGGAGACGTAGAGGTGGCTGTCGCGGAAGCGATAGCGGCCCAGCATGTGCTTGAAGGCGAAGCCGAACAGCGGAACCCCCAGGAAGGCCACCTGTCCGCCGTGGGTGTGGCCCGCGAGCGTGAGGCGCGCGCCGCGCTCGGCGGCGTAGGGGAAGAAGTCCGGGTGGTGGGAGAGGCAGAGGACCACGTCGTCCGGGTGGCCCTCCTTGAACGCCGTCTCCGCGGAGTGCTGCCAGCGCTGGTCGCGCACCGTGCGGCTGCGGCCGGACATGGGGAAGTCCACGCCCACCACGCGCAAGCGCTGGCCGCCGTGCTCCAGCACGTGGGCTTCATCCACGAGCAGCCGGACCGGAGCGCCGCGCTGGGCCAGCTGCGCGTAGCCGCCCAGGACTTCGTCCAGCCCGCGCCAGTGCTCGTGGTTGCCGAGGATGGCGAGCATGCCGTGACGGGCCGTCGTGGAGGCGAGGGCGGCCATCGTCTCATCGAGCTGGTTCACGTCGTCGATGAGGTCCCCGGTCATCACCTGGAGGTCCACGCCCGCGGTGTTCATCACCTCCACGGCGCCGCGCAGGTACTCGGGGGAGATGAAGGGGCCCACGTGGACGTCGGTGATCTGCCCGATGCGGAAGCCGTCGAGCGCGGAGGGGAGGCCGCGCAGCTTCACCTCCACCTCGCGCACGGTGAAGCCCAGGCTGCCGCCCACGACGCCCACGGCGCTGGCGCCCATGGCGAAGACGGGCATGGCCTGACCGGCCTTCACCAGGAGGTTGCGGCGCTCCAGGTCCACACCGGGAGGCGCGGCCCGCTGCCGGCGCTCGGCGTGCAGCTTGAGGACGAGGAACGGCAGGCCCATGAGCATCACCAGCAGCGCGGTGATGCTCCACACGACGGCGAACAGCTTCACCGGCACGAGGAACGGGGGCGTGTGGTGGAGCCCGTAGCCGGTGACGGCCGGCACGGTCCAGGCAGCGAACGCGAAACCCATGAGCCCCAGCAACACGCCATGGCGCCAGCCGCGAGTGACCGCGGGCCACAGCCTGCGCAGCACGAGGTACGCGCCCAGGTAGACGAACAGCAGGACCAGCAGCCTTCCCATCGTGTGCGCGCTCTCGGTGTCGTGAGGAGCCCGGAGGATAACGGACCCCCTGACACCGCGCTGTCCTCTGTCACCGGGCTGCTCGCCTGGGCTCCACGGGCTTGAGCGTGGAATAACTGGAAAATCGGAGGCGGCATGCGCGCGGTGTGGCTGTGGCTGGTGGTGTTGATGGGGTGCGCGTCCGCGCCCGTGCACTCACCGGCGAAGGACTGGGAGCAGGCGGAGGCGTCGCGGGAGTGCGAGGACCGTGATGAGGACCAGTGCCTCACGCACGTCTGCGAGGACGACGTCTGCGCGCTGTTCCGGTGCGAGGACCTGGCACCGAACCGCATCGTGCGCACGCGAGGGGCCATGCCAGTGGCGCCCATCTTCGTGGCGCCGGGCAGCGGGCCTCAGCGGACGTGGGGAAGCGCGCAGGGCCTGCCGGGTGACGCCGTGCCCGTCATGGTGTTCCGCTGGCACCGGCGGGAGAAGCTGCCGAGTGAAGTCCGTCGCGAGAAGGCGCTACAGGAGTGGGCGAAGCGGCCGAAGGAGCGGCACCACATCTTCCCTCAGGCGTTCAAGGTGGACTTCGATGACAAGGGCATCGAGATCCACAAGTACGTCTTGATGATCGACGCGGAATTGCACGCGCGCATCCATCGAGGCGCGCAAGGCGGACCCTGGAACAGGGACTGGCGCGTCTTCCTTGATCGGGACGACGGCAAGGTGCCGATCTCCAAGTACTTTGAACATGCCTCCTGGATGATCCAGAAGTATGAGCTCTTCGGCTTGCCCATGACGTACTGGCAGCAAATCGAACTCTCACCCGTGCCCTTCGAGGACTGAGCGATGCGCTACTTCACGGTGGAGAGCTTTGACTTCGATGAGCCGAGGCATTGGAGCGGCACGTACCGGGCGCACCATCGATGGCACCTGTCAGGCGTCGACTGCCCTCGGGAAGGCATCTGGTCAGGGAAGAGTGCGTTCCCCACCGTCGACCTGTCGGCGGTGGATGAGCCGGTCCTCGCCAACCCCAAAGGGCCCATGTCCCTGGAGGAATACAAGCGGCTGGTGTCGCTGGTGCGTCCCTTTGTTCCTCCGGAGCTTCCCATCCGTGCAGGCGCCTCGTTCGGGCCCATGGTCGGATTCGCCCAAGGCAGGTTCGGCCCGGTCACTTGCGATCCTCCCTGGCAGTTGGTCCTCCGTGAGGACGCCGTCGAGCTGCTCAAGGCCGAGGGGCTGCAAGGAATCATCGCGGTCCGGATGGAGCTCCGGTCCCGCCGCAGCAAGATGCCCGCGCTCTACGAAATGGAAGCGCGCCCCCTGGCGAGGCTGCATCCCGACTGCATCGCCGAATTCAAGACGCCCGCGTGCGACGTCTGCGGCAGTCCGGAGGGCTTCCCGCTGCCGCCGAAGCGCTGGCTGCTGCGCTCCTCCATCCCCGAGGGACTCGACTTCTTCGGCATCAAGGGCGCCAGCAAGCGCGTCGTCAGCGAGCGCTTCGTCGAAACCGTGCAGCGCCTGGGCCCCAGCGACGTGCACTACCAGGAGCTTCCCGCCGCCGATTAGTCACATCCCCCCGCCCGGGCTCGCGAGCCGCAGGTGCGAGTGCAGCGTCTCCGCTCGCAGGTACAGGAACTGCGCATCCCCGAAGGCCAGCGCGTCCCCGTCCGTGAGCAGCCGCACCTCGCCCTCGCCCAGCTCCGCGGCGTTCAGCCAGGTGCCGTTCATGGACCCCAGGTCCTTCACGGAGCACGTCCCCTGCGCCGCGTGCCAGCGCAGCACCGCGTGCTGCTTGGACACGGACGGGTCGTGCACCATCAGCGTGCACCCCTCAATCCGCCCCACCTTCATCTCCTGCCCGTCCCGCTCCGGCCCCAGGAAGTGGACCTCCAGCGAGTCGAACGCCTGGAGCATCACCAGCAGCCGGTCCACCAGCCGCGAGCGGTGCGCCATCCCCACCGTGCGCGCCTCCGCCAGCCGCAACGCCACCTGCTGGAACACCGGCTCCGGCGGCTGCTGGATGAGCACCACCGGCCCGGAGGCTTGCAGGAACGCCTGCACGGGCGCGTACGCGAACGGGCGGAGCTTTTGGACGGAAGGCATCACGCCCCCAGGTTACCCCCAGCCCCGCCCTGGCGCGAGCCGCCGGTCCCCAGTGTCAGGTGCCCGGCGGTCCTTCCACCCACTTCAGGACGCCGCGGACGCCTTCAGCAGGTGGTCCCCGTAGTCCTCCCGCAGCTTCATCTTCAGGAACTTCCCCGTCGACGTGCGCGGAATCTGGGTCACGAAGAGGATGTCATCCGGCAGCCACCACTTCGCGAACTGCTTCTCCAGGTGCGCCGTCAGCTCCGCCTTCGTCGCCTGCTGTCCCGGCTTGAACACCACCGCCGCCAGCGGGCGCTCGTCCCACTTCGGATGCCGCCCCGCGAACACCGCCGCCTCCAGCACGGACGGGTGCGCCATCAGCGCGTTCTCCAGCGCCACGGAGCTGATCCACTCGCCGCCGGACTTGATGACGTCCTTGCTGCGGTCGGTGATGTGCAGGTAGCCCGCCGGGTCGATGGTCACCACGTCGCCCGTCTTGAACCACCCGTCCTGCGTGAACCGGTCCTTGCCCTCGTCGCCGTAGTACGACGCCGCCACCATGGGCCCGCGCACCTCCAGCTCGCCCATGGCCTTGCCGTCCCAGGGCAACACCTCCCCGGTGTCGCTCACGTGCCGCGTCTCCACGAACGGCACGGAATAGCCCTGCGACGCGTACGCCTCCAGCTGCGCCTCCGGCGAGGCCGTGTGCAAATCCCCCTTGAGCCGCGCGAGCGTGCCCACCGGGTTCATCTCCGTCATGCCCCACGCGTGCAGCACGTTCTGCCCGTGGCGCTTGCGGAACCCGTCAATCAGCGCCGGCGGCGCCGCGGAGCCGCCAATCACCATGTGCCGCATGGCGCCCAGGTCCCACTTGCCCGGCTCGCGGTCCAGCTGCGCCAGGATGCCCAGCCAGATGGTGGGCACGCCGCCGGCCACCGTGACCTTCTCGTTCTGCATCAGCTCCAGCAGCGACTGCGGGTCCAGGTGCGGCCCGGGCAGCACCTGCTTCGCGCCCGTGAGCAGCGCGTCGAACGGCAGGCCCCACGCCGCCGCGTGGAACATGGGCACCACCGCCAGCACCGTGTCGGACTCCTTCAGCCCCAGCACCTCCGGCAGGCAGCACACCAGCGTGTGCAGGACGATGGAGCGGTGGCTGAAGAGCACGCCCTTCGGGTTGCCCGTCGTGCCGGACGTGTAGCAGAGCATCGCCGCGCTGTTCTCATCCAGGCGCGGAAAGTCGAACGTGGGCGCCTCCGCCGCGAGCAGCTGCTCGTAGTCCAGCCTTCCTTCGGGCACCGGGCCGTCGTCCGGGATGACGATGACGTGCTTGATGTGGCCGGCGGCCTTCTCGAACTTCTCCACCAGCGGCAGGAGCGAGCGGTCCACCACCACCACCGTGTCCTCCGCGTGGCGCGCGATGTAGCCCAGGTCGTTGGGGTGCAGCCGCAGGTTGAGCGTGTGCATCACCGCGCCCATCGCCGGCACGCCGAAATACACTTCCAGGTGCTGGTGGTGGTTCCAGCTCAGCGACGCCACGCGGTCTCCGGGCTTCACCCCCAGCCGCGTGAGCGCGTTCGCCAGCCGGCAGACGCGCTGGTGGAAGTCCGCGTACGTGTAGCGGTGCAGGGACTTGTCCGGCCTGCGGCTGACGATCTCCTGCGCGGCGTAATAGGAGCGCGCCCGCTCCAGGAAGTGCGTCAGGGTGAGCGGGAAGTCCATCATGCGACCGGTGAGCATCGGCACCATCCCTTCGGGTGAGGGGGAAGGGCCGGATGCTACCGGATGCGCGGCGCCATGCCCGCCACTCCCCGTGGGAGCAGGCATGGCGCATCACGTCAATGTCAGCCGAAGAAAACCTGCGCGACCTCGAAGAACTCCTTGGGCACGCGCTTGAGCTCCCGGGTGGCCTCCGCCAGCTGCTCGCTGACGATGTCGTTGCCGCGCAGGGCGGCCATCCTGCCGAACTCGCCGCGAGCGACCATGTCGCACGCATGCACGCCGAACCGGGTGGCGAGCACCCGGTCGTGCGCCGTGGGGGCGCCGCCGCGCTGGATGTGGCCCAGCACGGAGACGCGCGTCTCGAAGCCGGTGCGCCGCTCAATCTCCGCGGCGACGATGTTGCCCACGCCGCCCAGGCGCGGCCGGCCCGCTTCGTCCAGGGCGCCCGTGGTGACCAGCTGCTCGTTCTGCTCCGCGGACAGCTTGATGCGCGTGCCCTCCGCCACCACGACGATGGAGAAGGTGCGCCCGCCCGCGTTGCGGCGCACCAGGTGCTGGGCGACGGCCTCCAGGTCCGCGGGAATCTCCGGGACGAGGATGACGTCCGCGCCGCCGGCGATGCCCGCGTAGGTGGCGATCCAGCCGACGTGCCGGCCCATCACCTCGCAGACGATGACGCGCTTGTGGGACTCCGCGGTGGAGTGCAGCCGGTCCACCGCCTCCGTGGCGATGGAGACCGCGGTGTCGAAGCCGAAGGTGAAGTCCGTGCCGTTGAGGTCGTTGTCGATGGTCTTCGGCACGCCGACGATGCGCAGGCCCTCCTGGGACATGCGCGTGGCGGCGGACAGCGTGCCCTCGCCGCCGATGGCGATGACGGCGTGGATGCCGTTGCGCTCGATGGCGCGCTTCACGCGCTCCAGGCCGTTCTCCACCTTGAACGGGTTGACGCGCGAGGTCCCCAGGATGGTGCCGCCCCGGTGGAGGATGCCGGAGGTGGTCTCCCGCGTGAGGCGGAAGTGGTTGTCGTCCAGCAGGCCCTTCCATCCATCCCGCAGGCCCATCATCTCGAAGCCGTGCTCGCTGGCACGGCGGACGATGGCTCGGATGACCGCATTGAGGCCGGGGCAATCACCCCCGCCGGTGAGCACGGCGACTTTCATGTGACAGGTTCTAGCGCGACCCGGCCTCCGCGCGTGAGGACGGATTGCACGGGGCGCCCGTGGGCAACGCTTCCCGGTTCCCCGGGCGTGCGGGGGACCTGGCCTGTCAACCGCCAGCGGCGCTCCCGTGTCATGCCGGAGGCGCGTGGCCTTGCCGCGCGGCGCCACGCACCGGGCGGCTGGGGGGCCGGGGGAGGACGGCATATGCTGGCCGGCCCATGAACCCAAGGGTGTTCCAGACGGAACAGGAGGCGGCCAGCGCCTGCGCGGCGCGCATCGCCGAGGCGGTGCGGCGCACGCCGGAGCTGGTGCTGGGGCTCGTCACGGGGCGCTCGCCGCTCAACGTGTACCGGAACCTGGTGGACCTGGCGGCCCGGGGGGCGCTGGACCTGTCGCGGGCCACGACGTTCAACGTGGACGAGTTCCTGGGGCTGCCGCCGGAGGACGCGGGCAGCTTCCGCGCGTACATGGACCGGCACCTGTTCCGGCATGTGAATCTGTCAACGGAGCGGATCCACTTCCTCGACGGGTGCGCGCCGGACGCGGAGGCGGAGTGCGCGCGCTACGACGCGGCGCTCGCGGCGGCTCAGCGCGACGCGGCGGGCTTCCGCGCGGAGGCGAGCACGGGCTTGCTTCCCCGGCGCCGTGACCCTGGGGGCCACCGGAGGCTTCACGGTCGCGGACGCCTTTCGCGCGGCGGAGCCTTCGCGGCGGCGGCCTTCGCCGGAGCCTCGGAGCGGGCCGGGCGCTTCGCCAGGACCGGCGCCTTCGGCCGGGTGTGCTCATAGGCCGCGAGCACCTTGGCCACGTAGAACTCCGTCTCCCCGTTGCGCGGCACGTGCCCGTTCACCGACCCCGGGCCCGCGTTGTACGCGGCCACCGCCAGCCGCACGTCGCGGAACCTGCGCAGCTGCTCGGCCAGGTAGCGCCCGCTCGCGTCGACGGAGGGCGCCGGGTCGAAGGGGTCCTCCACCCGCATCAGCGCCGCCGTGTCCGGCATCAGCTGCCCGGGCCCCATGGCCCCCGCGGGCGAGATGCGGTGCACCCGCGTCTCCGACTCCACCTGGATGAGCGCCCTCAGGAGCCCGGTGGGAATCCCGTGCCGGCGCTCCGCGTCCGCGATGAGCGGCTCCAGCGGCGGGTGGTCATCCAGCACGCACGCGGGCCGGTGCGCCACGTAGGCCCCCAGGGCGCGCGCCTTCGTCTGGAGGAAGGAGAAGGACAGCGGCGACACCTGCGTGCCGCCCAGCCAGGCCACGCCCACGTTGAGCACCACCACGGGCACCAGCGCGCACGGCACCAGCCACGCCCACCTCGGAATCTCGATGCCGCCCACGGCCCGCTTGCGTCCCACCCTCCCCACTTAAGGGCCCCGCGCGTCCCCGTCCAGCTTCCGGCCCGCGGCAGTGGACACCGGGCCCGGCCGCCCCGGCGCGAGTGGCCGGGGCGGGGGCTCCCGCGCGCCTAGAACAGCAGGCCGAAGTAGTTGGCGCTCGCCTTGGCGCCCACGCAGACCTCGACGTCCGCGGTCCACGACTGCGTGGGGGGCGACCCCGTGGCCTGGAAGAGGAACTCCAGCTGCTCCTGCTTCGCCAGGTCCAGCACGTCCACCGGGCCGCTGCTGGTGAGCTGGAGGGTGTTGGTGGAGCCGGTGGTGCCCGTGCGCCGGAACTCGCCCAGCAGCACGTACTCCGCGGAGCCCGGCTTGCGCACGGAGAGGCTCGCGCGCTCGATGCCGCTGATGTCCGTGCTGGCGGTGGCGTCGAAGAGCTTCAGCCGCAGCTCCGTCTCCACGTCGGCGTCCTCGGGCAGCGCGCTGGCGAAGTCGCCCAGCGGAATCTCGAAGGACTGCTCCACGGAGCCGCTGATGGGCGGGGCGGCGGGGAAGGACAGGTCGTTCTCGGTCTTGCAGATGCGCTCGGCCTCCACCTCGAGGGTGAAGAGCGAATCACAGCCCGTGCCCAGCAGGGTGACGGCGCTGGCGAGCAGGAGGGTGCGGAAGGATGGCGTTCGCATGGTGGGAGGTCTCCTGGCTCAGAAGAAGTAGACGATGAAGCCCAGCTTCACCGACGGGATGGTGGCGCGCACGTGCAGCGGCCCGGACGTGACGCTGTCGTCGTCCGCCGCGTCCTGGATGAGCGGCGTGGGGTCCGGCACGGTGAGCGCCACGTAGCTCAGGCCCACGTTGAGGAAGAAGTTGAAGCGGCTCTTCGTGCCCACCTCCAGGCCCAGGCTGCCCGTCACGTAGTTGTACGTGACGTCGCGGATGGCCTCCGACGTGGCGCTCGGCTCACGGCCCAGCCAGTCCAGCACCTCGCTGTACTCCGAACCGAAGTAGTGCCCGACCTCCGCGTTGATGGACGGCGCGATGAAGGTGTCCATGGGCAGGATGCTCACCCCGCCGCGCACGCCGATGCTGAGCGTGTTGGTGGTGGGGCCCGCGTGCAGCCGCAGCCAGTTCGTGGGGCGCACCACCGCGGACAGGCCGATGCCGTGCGGAGCGCCCGCGTCCAGCAGCAGGCCCACCCTGCGGGGCGAGTCGTCGTCCTGCGCCGCGCGGGCGTGGCGGTGCCCAACACCGCCAGGCACCCCAGGGCGATGCCGGAGGAGAGAAGGGAGGGGTGTCGTCGTCTCAAGGAAGAGGAGTCCATCGTCATGACGAAAGTTCCACGGTGAATGCCGGCCCAGCGGCCATTCTTCGCGGAAGGCGAGCGGGAAATGAAGCGGGACGCGTGAATCCCGTACGGGCTTTCCGGGATGCCAGGACACGCGGTGGGGGGACTGCCCGGTTCCCGACACGCGGAGTCGTCAAAAGCGACCCGGAAATGCGTGCAATGCCTGTCAAATCACCGACGTCCTGTTCAATCCCCCGGGTGATGTGCAGCCATTCCGCGCGATGCGAGCGTATGATGAAAAGACACGGTGACGTGGCGTTCAGGGCCGGGAACCGGGGGGCCAAGGATGATCGACGAAGTCGATCTGCGCATGAAGGCGTGGGTGGGACGCATTGCCACGGAAGCGCCTGTCTATCTGGGCGTGCCCGACCGTGAGTCCCTGGACAGGGGTGTCTGTCTTTACCTCCTGGAGCTGGGACCGGCGCCCCTGACGCGCGCGGGGAAGCGGGGCGGCCTGCAGTTCACCGTCTGTTATCTGGTGACGGTGGGCGCGGAGACGCCCGAGCGCGCGCACCGGCTCCTGGGCGACCTGGTCTTCGCGGCCATGAGCGACAAGGAGCTGGAGGTGGACCTGAGCCCGGTGCCAGCGGCGCTGTGGGCGGGCCTGCGCTCCGCGCCGCGTCCCGCCTTCCGCCTGCGGGTGCAGGTGCGCAAGGAGCAACCCCTGGCGGAGGTGCGATGTCTGTCTTTGGTGGACGTGGCGTCCGCGCCGGCCCCCCTGCTGGGGCGGGTGGTGGGGCCCGGTGACGTGCCCATCCGCGGCGCGTGGGTGGCGCTGCCGGAGCTGCAGCTGAGCACGCGCACGGACGCGCAGGGGCAGTTCCACTTCCCCCGCCTGCCGCCGGTGGAGTCGCTGGGCCGGCTGGAGGTGCGCGCGGAGGGCGAGATGCTGGCGGTGGAGTCGGAGGTGCTCGCCCGGGACGGCGCGTTGATCATCCGGATGCTGGTGAAGGAGGAGTGACGATGGCCGCGGGACCGCCAGCCGAGGCCGTGGGGACGCTGCCCCGCGCGCGGCGGCACCTGGCGTGGGTGCTGGTCCTGGCGCGGTGGTTGAA
>NZ_JBKGHJ010000242.1:0-12724 GCF_046520365.1 Corallococcus sp. 4LFB | reverse complement strand
GCCGAGGGCCGCTGGGAGTGGTCCAGCGCGGACGAGGCCGGCGTCGAGGCGTGGTGGAACGAGGCCGGTCAGCCCCGGCGGCTCTACTTCCTCGCGGGCATCGACGCGCGAGCGGCCGCGCTGGAGGACGTGGAGGCGCTGGAGGCCAGCCAGGAGCGCGGCGTGCTGGCGCTGTTCCGGATGCTCAAGGGCCTGTCGCGGCTGGGCGTGCTCCAGCAGCGCCTGGAGCTGGTGGTCGTCACCGCGGACGCGTTCCCCGTCACCGGCACGGAGCAGGCGCGTCCGTCCGGCGCCAGCCTCCACGGCCTGTGCAAGTCGCTGGCGAAGGAGCACCCGCAGCTGGCGGTGAGCTGCATCGACGTGGGGGCGCGCGACGCGCTCCATGCCCCGGGCGTCCTCGTCTCCCAGCTGGTCGCGGAGCCGGAGCACAAGGGCCGTCTGGACGTGGCCCTGCGCGAGGGGCGCCGTCACGTCCGGCAGCTCGTCCCCGCCCGGCTGGAGGCTGCGGGGGACGGAGTCCTGCGCCAGAACGGCGTCTACGTCATCGTCGGCGGCCTGGGCGGCATCGGGCTGGCGCTCGCGGAGGACCTGGCCGGGCGCTTCCAGGCGCGGCTGGTCCTCACCGGACGCGGCCCCCTGACGGAAGGGCAGCGCGAGCGCATCGCGGCGATGGAGGCGCGCGGAGCCCGCGTGCTGCACGTCCGCGCGGACGTCACGCGCCCCGCGAGCATGCGGGACGTGATGGCCCAGGCGAAGGCGCGCTTCGGGGCGGTCCATGGCGTGGTGCACTCCGCGCTGGTCCTCCGCGACGCGCCCATCGAGCGCATGGACGCCACGGCGTTCGTGGAGGCGATGGATGCCAAGGTCCGGGGCAGCGCGGTGCTGGCCCAGGTGCTGAAGGACGAGCCGCTCGACTTCCTGGTGTTCTTCTCGTCCATCCAGTCCTTCTCGGGGAACGCGGGGCAGGGCAACTACGCCGCGGCCTCCCTGTTCCAGGACACCTTCGCCGGGTGGCTGGGCCGCTCCGCGCGCTTCCCCGTGAGCGTCGTCAACTGGGGCTACTGGGGCTCCGTGGGCGCCGTCACGGATCCGAAGTACCAGCGCGCCATGGAGCTGCGTGGCGTGCACTCCATCGAGGTCGCCGAGGGCCTGGAGGCCCTGCGCCAGGTGCTCGCGAGCAGCGCGCCCCAGGTGGTCGCCTTCAAGGGCTCCCCGGAGGCGCTGGCGAAGCTGGGCGTCTCCCAGGAGGAGCCCGTCGCGGTCGCGGGCCGCCGTCCGGCGCAGGGGCGCGAGGTCGCCCGGCCTCCAGAGCCGGTCCGCGCGCCCGTGGAGGCCCGTCCGTCACCGCAGTCGGTGCCCGTGCGGACGGGGCCGTCGCTCGCGGAGGTGGAGCGCCGCATCGGCCAGCTCACCAGCGAGGCGCTCAGCGTCAGCTCGGACGTCATCAACCCGGAGGTGCCGTTCTCGGACTACGGCGTCGACTCCATCACCGGCGCCGGGATGATCGAACGGATCAGCGAGGCGTTCGACCTCGAGCTGCCCATCACGGTCGTCTTCGACTACTCGAGCGTCCGCGCCCTGGCCCGCCACATCCTGTCCATCCTCGACGCGGCGAAGCCCCAGGCCGCCGCCGTGGCGCCGCCCGCGCGGGAGCCTGAACCGGTCTTCGTCAACCCGGAGCCGCCGCCCGCGTTCGTGTCCCCGCGCGTGGAAGCCCCGAGGCCGGTCCTCGCGACGGTGCCTCCTCCCGCGCCCCAGCCTCAGCCGGTGCGTGAGGCCCCCGCGTCCCGCCCGTCCTCGCGCTCCATCGCCGTCATCGGCATGTCGGGACGCTTCCCCGGTGCGCCCGACCTGGACACCTTCTGGAAGCGGCTGGCCGCGGGCGACAACCTGGTCGGCGAGATTCCCAAGGACCGCTGGGACATCGACGCGTACTACGACCCGGATCCTCGCAACCTCGACGCGACGAACTGCCGCTACGGCGCGGTGCTCGACGACATCGACAAGTTCGACGCGGCCTTCTTCAACATCGCGGGGCGGGAGGCGGACCTGTCCGACCCGCAGCAGCGCGTGTTCCTGGAGGAGGCGTGGAAGGCGCTGGAGGACGCGGGCTACGCGGCCCGGTCCATGTCGGAGAAGCGCTGCGGCGTCTACGTCGGCGTCGACGTGGGCGACTACGGCCAGCGCATGGCCCAGGCCGGCATCAAGCGCGAGGCCCAGGCCATCTGGGGCAACGACACGTCCATCCTCGCGGCGCGCATCGCGTACTTCCTCAACCTGAAGGGCCCGAGCATGGCCATCAACACGGCCTGCTCCTCGTCGCTGGTGTCCATCCACCTGGCCTGCCAGAGCCTGCTCGCCGGTGAGACGGAGATGGCGCTCGCGGGCGGCGTCTACGTCTCCACGATGCCCAACTTCCACATCTACGCGAGCAACGCGCAGATGCTGTCGGTGGACGGCAAGTGCAAGTCGTTCGCCGCGGGCGCCAACGGCTTCGTGCCGGGCGAGGGCGTGGGCGTCGTCGTCCTCAAGCCGCTGGAGGCGGCGCTGCGCGACGGCGATCAGATCCACGGCGTCATCCGCGCCTCCGCCATCAACCAGGACGGCAAGACGAACGGCATCACCGCGCCCAGCGCCGCGTCCCAGACGGAGCTGGAGGCGTCCGTCTACGAGGCGGCGGGCTGCGACCCGGCGACCATCACCTTCGTGGAGGCCCACGGCTCCGGCACGCGGCTGGGCGACCCCATCGAGGTCAAGGCGCTCACGGACGCGTTCCGGCGCTGGACGGACAAGCGCGGCTACTGCGCGCTCGGCTCGGTGAAGACGAACGTCGGGCACACCATCGCCGCGGCCGGCATCGCGGGCGTGCTGAAGGTGCTGCTGTCGCTGCGGCACGGGGCCATCCCCCCGTCGCTCCACTTCGACACGCCCAACGAGTTCATCGACTTCAAGAACAGCCCCTTCGTCGTCAACACGCGGCTGAAGCCCTGGGAGCCCGCGCCGTCAGCGCCCCGCAGGGCGGCCGTCAGCTCCTTCGGCTTCAGCGGCACCAACGCGCACCTGCTCATCGAAGCCCCGCCCGAGCAGCCCGCCCCGTCCGCCGCGCACGGCCCGCAGCTCCTCCCGCTGTCGGCCCGGACGCCGGAGGCCCTGAAGGCCGCCGCCACGCGGCTCGCGGACCTGCTGCGCCGTCAGCAGCCCTCCCGTCCCAGCGAGGCAGGGGGAGACAGCTCGCGCCTCCGCGAGGCGCTGCTGGAGGCCGCCGCGAGCATCCTGGACGTCCCGGCCTCGGCCCTGGATCCGGAGCGTCCCTTCGAGGAGGCCGGCTTCGACGTGGTCCAGCTCGCGGCGTTCGCGGAGGAGCTTGGCCGCCGGCTGGACATCGAGGTGCGCCCGCGTCTCTTCATCGAGTGCCGACCCTGGCGTCGTTGGAGCGGCACCTGGCGGAGCGTCAGCGCGGCGCCGGCGTGGAGGTCCTCCCGGAGGGCACGCCCGTCTCGCTCTCCGACGTGGCGTACACCCTCCAGGTGGGCCGCGAAGCGATGCCGGAGCGGCTGGCGGTGGTGGCTCGGGACGTGACCGAGGCCATCGACGCGCTGACCCGCTTCGCCCAGGGCCAGCCGGCCCCGGGCCTCTTCACCGGCAAGGTGGACGCGGCCCTGCCGCTCGCGGGCCTGCTCTCCGAGGGCCGCGCGGGCACGGCCTTCCTCCAGGTCGCGATGGAGGAGCGGCAGCTCTCCACGCTGGCGCAGCTCTGGAGCATGGGCGTGGAGCTGCCCTGGCGCACGCTCCACGGCGCGGAGCGGCCCCGGAAGGTGTCGCTGCCCACGTACCCGTTCGCGCGGGTGCGCCACTGGTTCCCGGAGTCGCGTCCCGTCACGCAGGAGGCCGCGTCGCTGCTCACGCCGCGCGTGGAGCAGGCGCTGCGCGACAGCACGGTGCGCGAGCTGCCTCCGCCCGCGAGCCGCGAGGACTACGAGCGCTTCAACTCGCTCATGCTGCTGGGCTTCTTCCAGCGCATGGGCGTCCTCCTCCGCTCGGGCGAGCGGTACACGGTGGACGGCCTGCGCACGAAGCTCCGCGTCGCGCCGGGCTACACGCGCCTGTTCTCCGCGCTGCTGAACATCCTGGCCCGGGCCGGCTACGTCCAGCTGGCCGGAGCGGACGTCACCACGCTGCCCGCGCTGGACGCGGCCGCGCCGCACCTGGAGCGGCACAGCCTGCAGGCGCGCGGTGAGCGCCTGGTCGCGCAGGCGCCGATGACCGCTCCGCACGTCGCCATCATGTGGGCGTGCTCGGAGCGCTACGGCGAGGTGCTGCGCGGAGAGATTCCCGCCACGGACCTGCTGTTCCCCCAGTCGTCGATGCGGCTGATGGGCCCCATGTACAAGGGCAACCCCGTCGCGGACTACTTCAACGCGCTGGTCGCAGACAGCCTGCGCCAGTACGTCGCCGAGCGGCTCGCGCAGCTTCCCGACGGTGGGAAGATCCGCATCCTGGAGGTGGGTGCCGGCACGGGCGGCACCACCGACCTGGCCCTGAAGGCGCTGAGCCAGTACGCGGACCGCATCGTCTACACGTACACGGACGTGTCGCGCTCGTTCGTCCAGTACGGCCGCGAGAACTTCCGCTACGGGTTCATGGAGTACTCGGTGCTGGACATCGAGAAGGACGTGGTGCCGCAGGGCTACTCGGCGGGCGCCTACGACGTGGTGCTCGCCGCCAACGTCCTGCACGCGACCGAGGAGCTGCGCCAGACGCTGCGCAACGTGAAGACGCTGCTGCGCCCCGGCGGCTGGCTGCTCCTCAACGAGGTCACCACCGTGCACGACTTCTCCACGGTGGCCTTCGGCCTGCTGCCCGGCTGGTGGCGCTTCAAGGACGACCTGCGGCTCCAGGACGCGCCGCTGCTCAGCAGCGACCAGTGGCGCTCCGTGCTGGGCGCCGAGGGCTTCCCGAAGGTCGTCGTGCTGGGCCACCCGGATCAGCACCGCTCCGACCTGGGGCAGAACATCATCATCGGCGAGCGCGACCGCCGGAGCCTCGCCACCGCCGCGAGGACCCTGGCCGTGTCGCCAGCGGTGGTGACCAACGGCCATGCCCGCGTGGGGCAGGGGACCGCGGTCTCCACTCCGAGGGGCAGACGGCCGGATCTGGAGTCGGTGATCGCCTCGTGCGTGGAGGCCGTCGTGGCGAACGGCGCCGTGCAGCTGGATCCGTCCAAGCCGTTCCAGGACTTCGGCGTGGACTCCATCTTCGCCGTCAGCATCATCGAGCGCATCAACGCGGCGCTGGGCATCGCGCTGCGCTCCACGGACCTCTTCAACTACGCGAGCGTCACGAAGCTGGCCGAGCACATCCGCGCCACCTTCCCGGCCGCCGATCCGGGAGCACGGCCCGCGCCAGCACCGGAGCCGGTCTCTCCGGCGACGCCCATCGTCGTGCAGGCGAAGCCCGAACCGGCACCGGCCGGTGACGACGGGCTCCTGGGCCTGCTGGACCGCATCGAGTCCGGGGAGCTGAACCTCGACGCGGTGGAGCGCTTCGTCGGGGGCGCGTCATGAGCCGCCAGGAGCCCATCGCGGTGGTGGGCCTCTCCGCCCGCTACCCCGGGGCGCGGGACGCGCGGGAGCTGTGGCGCAACCTCGTCGAGGGCCGGGACTCCATCCAGGAGGTGCCCCGCGAGCGGTGGGACCACGCCCGCTGGTACGACCCGGATCCGGACGCGCACAACAAGAGCGTCAGCCGGTGGGGCGGCTTCATCGACGACGTGGACCGGTTCGATCCGCTCTTCTTCAACATCTCCCCGCTGGAAGCGGAGTGGATGGATCCCCAGCACCGCCTCTTCCTGGAGGAGGCGTGGAAGGCGCTGGAGGACGCGGGCTGCGCGGCGGGGACGCTCGAGGGCCGGCGGTGCAGCGTCTTCGTGGGCTGCAAGGAGGGCGAGTACGTCCAGAAGCTCCAGGGGCAGGAGCTCAACGCGTTCACGCTGAGCGGCAACAGCGCGGCCATCCTCCCGGCCCGGCTGTCGTACCTGCTGAACCTCCGGGGCGCGAGCGTCCCGGTGGACACCGCGTGCTCGTCCTCGCTGGTCGCCGTCCACCTGGCGTGCGAGAGCATCCGGAGCGGCTCGTGCGACATGGCCATCGCGGGCGGCATCGCGCTGATGTTGACGGCGCGCACCCACGTGGTGCTCGGCAAGGCGGGCATCCTGTCGCCCCAGGGCCGGTGCCGGACCTTCGACGACGCGGCGGACGGCATCGTGACGGGGGAGGGCGTGGGCGTCGTCGTGCTCAAGCGCCTGGAGCAGGCGCTGGCGGACGGGGACCGGATCCACGGCATCATCCGGGGCTCGGGCATCAACCAGGACGGCAGGAGCAACGGCATCACCGCGCCCAGCGCGCCCTCGCAGCGCGCCCTGGAGCTGGAGGTCTACGAGCGCTCCGGCGTGCACCCGGACTCCATCGGCTACGTGGAGGCGCACGGCACCGGCACGAAGCTGGGCGACCCCATCGAGCTCCAGGCGCTCACGGAGTCCTTCCGCCAGCACACCGGCCGGAAGCAGTTCTGCGCCATCGGCTCCATCAAGACGAACATCGGGCACACGATGGAGGCGTCGGGCGTGGCGGGCCTCATCAAGGTCCTGCTGTGCCTCCAGCACCGCACGCTGGTGCCGTCGCTGCACTACACGCGCTCGAACCGGCACCTGGACTTCGCCAGCACGCCCTTCTTCGTCAACACGGAGACGCGCGAGTGGCGCACCGACGGCCAGCCGCGCCGGGCGGCGCTCAGCTCGTTCGGCTTCAGCGGCACCAACGCGCACCTCGTGGTGGAGGAAGCCCCGGAGCTTCCCGCGCGTCCGGCGTCCACGGCGCAGCGGCTCCACGTCCTCCCCGTGTCGGCGCACTCGGAGCAGGCGCTGCGGCAGCGGATGGAGGACCTGCGGTCGTGGCTGGACACGGAAGGAGCCCAGGCAAGGCTGGACGACCTCGCGCTGACGCTCCAGGTGGGCCGCAGCCACTTCGCGCTGCGCGCCGCCTTCCTCGCCCGGAGCACGGGCCACCTGAAGGACCTGCTCGACGCGGCCCTGCGCGGCGAAAGGCCGGAGGGGCTGTGGGTGTCCACCGCTGGAGCGCAGCCCGCCGCGCGCAAGGACGCCGGACTGCTCACGCTGGGCAACACCCTGCTGGCCGGTTCGCGCGCGTCCATGGCGGAGGCCGAAGCCTGGCGCCGCATGAGCGTGGTGGCCGGTCTGTACGTGAAGGGCTACGCGCTGGACTGGCGCGGGGCGCATGGCGCGGAGACCCGGCGGATCCCGCTGCCGACGTACCCCTTCGCCCGTGAGCGCTACTGGTCGGAAGGCGGACCGTGGAGTGACGCCGCAGCATCGGAAGGTTCGCCCGCGCTGCGGTCCTCCGCTATCTCGCTGGACCGTTCTCCTACGTCCGCCGCAGCGCGGTCTTCCGCCGCAGCGTTGGAAGGTTCGCCCGCGTCCGCCGTAGCTCGGTCTTCCTCCTCCGCCCCCACGGAGGGCGTGCTGCCCGTCCTGCGCGGGATGATCGCTTCGCTGTTGAAGCTGCCGGAGGCCACGCTCCAGCCCGACGAGGAGCTGATGGTCTATGGCTTCAACTCGCTGATTGGTGCCCGGCTGCTCCGTCGCCTGGAAGAAACCCACGGCGTCGAGCTCACCAACGCGGCGCTCCTCGAAGCCGGCACGCTCCGGCGGCTGGCGGAGCTGGTCGCTCGGGAGATGGGCGCGGTGACGGTGGCCACGGCGGTCCCCACGCCGCCACCGGCTCCAATCTCACTGCCCACGCCCGTGCGTGAGCGGCCCGTCGCCGTGGAGGTGATGCCCGGCCCGGCCCGTCATCCGATGTCCGCGGGACAGCTGGGCCTGTGGATGATCCAGCAGCTCTCCCCGGAGAGCAGCGCCTACAACGTGCCGTGCGCCTTCCGCATCCGGGGCACGCTGGACGTCCCCGCGCTGAAGGCCGCGCTCCAGCGGCTCTGGGGCCGGCATCCCAGCCTCCGCGCCCGCGTCGTGGTGGAGGACGCGCAGCCCCTGCTGGCGATGGCTCCCGCGTCGTCGGAAGTGCCGTTCGAAGTCCACGCGCTGCCCGCCGCCTCGCCCGAAGACGAACAGGCCTTCCTGGCGCGGCTGGGCTTCAAGCCGTTCGACCTCTCACGGGACGTGCTCGCGCGGGTGCACCTGGTGCAGCGGCCGGGCCGCGAACCGCTGCTGGTGCTCGCGGCGCACCACCTGGTCATGGACGGAAGCTCGCTCCAGCTCCTCGTCAGGGACCTGGAGGCGCTCTACCGCGCGGAGCGGACGCACGGGGACGCGGCGCTGGTGCCGCTGACCGCCACCTACGCGGACTTCGTCGCGTGGCAGGAGCGGATGCTCGCGTCCGATGAAGGCCTGCGCCACCGCGAGTTCTGGCGCAGCCGCCTGCTGCCGCCGCCCCCGCGCTCCAGCTGCCCACGGACCGGCCGCGTCCGGCGAAGCGGCGGCTGGAAGGCCGGGTCCACGCGACGACGCTCCCGCTGGAGCTGGCCCTGGACGCGCGCCGCCTGGGCGCCACGCAGCGCATCTATCCCTTCAGCCTGTTCCTCGCCGCCTTCAAGGCGCTGCTGCACCGCTACACGCAGCAGGAGGACCTGGCGGTCGGCGTGCCCGTGGCGGGCAGGCCCCGGACCGAGTTCGAGGACGTCGTCGGCTACTTCGTCAACGTGGTCTGCGTGCGCAGCCGCGTGGCGTCGGACCTGCCGTTCCTCGACTACGCGCGCTCGCTCCAGTCCACCCACCTGGAGGCGCAGGAGCACGCGGACTTCCCCTTCACGGAGATGGTGCGCGAGGCGGGCGGCGCACGGGACCGCGGCCTCATGCCGCTCATCCAGGCGCAGTTCGTCTACCAGAACTGGCTCGCCCAGGACGGCCTGGGCACGGGCGCGGCGGACGGCCTCGCGCTGGACGCCATCCTGGACCTCCAGCAGCAGGGCGAGTTCGACCTCTCGCTGGAGCTGGTGGAGACCGAAGGCCGCGTGCACGCCTTCTTCAAGTACGCCCCCGACCTCTTCGACGCCGCGACCGTCGAGCGCATGGCCACGCACTACGAGGCCCTGCTGCGCTCGGCGCTGCGCGACCCGCGCCAGCCCATCGGGACGCTGGAGCTGCTGGGCCCCGTGGAGCGCTACCAACTGGAGACGGAGTGGCGGCGCACCGCGCGGCCGTTCCCCCGCGAGAAGTGCGTCCACGAGCTCTTCGAGGAGCGCGTGGCACACGGTCCGGAAGACGTGGCCGCCACCTTCGAGGGCCGCCTCCTCACCTACGGTGAGCTGAACACCCGGGCCAACCGGCTCGCGGCGACGCTGCGGCAGGCAGGCGTGGGGCCGGACTCCATCGTGGCCATCGTCGCGGAGCGCTCGCTGGAGCTGATGGTCGGGCTGTACGGCGTCCTCAAGGCCGGCGGTGCGTACCTGCCGGTGGATCCGCGCTACCCGGCGGACCGCATCCGCTACATGCTCGAAGACAGCCGCGCGGACGTGGTGCTCGTCAGCGACGCGCGCTTCACGCCGGAGGGCTTCGCCGGGCGCGTGTTCGACCTGCGCGACGCGGCGACGTTCAGCGGTGACGGCGCGAACCTTTCGCCACGGGCCCGGCCGGACTCGCTCGCCTACGTCATCTACACGTCGGGCTCCACCGGCCGCCCGAAGGGCGCCATGCTGGAGCACCGCGGCCTCGTCAACCGGCTGAAGTGGATGCAGAGCCGCTATCCCCTGAGCCGGGGCGACGTCATCCTCCAGAAGACGCCGTACACCTTCGACGTCTCCGTCTGGGAGCTGTTCTGGTGGTCGCTGGAGGGCGCGAGCGTGGCGCTCCTGGCCCCGGGCGCGGAGCGGGACCCACGGCAGGTCGCGGACGCCATCGCGCGCGAGCAGGTGACGGTGCTGCACTTCGTGCCGTCCATGCTCGGCGTCTTCCTGGAGTACGCGCGGACGCTCGATGACGTGTCGCCGCTGTCCAGCCTGCGCCAGGTGTTCGCCAGCGGCGAGGCGCTGACGGTGTCCCAGGTGGAGCGCTTCAACGCGCTCCTGCACCGCCAGAACGGCACCCGGCTGGCGAACCTCTACGGGCCCACCGAGGCCAGCATCGACGTCTCCTCCTTCGACTGCTCGGAGCAGGAGACCCATGAGCGCATCCCCATCGGCCGGCCCATCGACAACATCCAGCTCCTCGTGCTGGACCGGGGCGGGCGCATGCAGCCCATCGGCGTGCCGGGGGAGCTGTGCATCGCGGGCGTGGGGCTCGCGCGCGGCTACCTCCACAACCCGGCGCTGACGGCGGAGCGCTTCGTCGCCCATCCGTTCGCGCCGGGCGAGCGCCTCTACCGCACGGGCGACCTGGCGCGCTGGCTGCCCGACGGCAACCTGGAGTACCTGGGGCGCCTGGACCGGCAGGTGAAGGTGCGCGGGCTGCGCATCGAGCTGGGCGAAATCGAGGCCGCGCTCTGCGCGCTGCCCGGCATCCAGCAGTCCTTCGTCGTGGCCATGCCCGCTCCGGAGGGCGCGGGCCACGACCGCGTGGTGGCGTACTGGGCGGGCGACGCGGCCCAGCCGCACACGCCGGAGGCGCTCCGGAAGCTGCTGGGCCAGCGGCTGCCGGAGTACATGGTGCCGTCCGCCTTCCTGCGGCTCCCGGCGCTGCCCCAGACGGCGCACGGCAAGGTGGACACCCGCGCGCTGCCTCCGGTGGAGCAGGGGACCGCCGCGGACGAGGCCTCGCGCGGCGAGGACGCGCGTCCGGGCCTGGAGGGCACCATCGCCGGCATCGTGCGGCAGCTGCTGGGCGGACGCGCGGTGGGGCGGAAGCAGAACTTCTTCGACCTCGGGTGCCACTCGCTCCAGCTCGCGCAGGCCGCCATCCGCCTGGGCGCGGCGCTGGGCCGGGACGTGCCGGTGGTGGCCCTGTTCGAACACCCCACGGTGGAGGCCCTGGCCCGTCACCTCTCTCCCGGGGCGCAGGAGCGCGGGCTGGCGGAGAGCGCGCGGCGCGGACAGCGGCAGCGGCGGATGCTCGCCGCGCTCGCGGCCCGCCCCGAGGACCCACGGGCCTGAGGCGACGACAGGCACGGCTGGAACTGGAAACAGACCTTTGAAGCCGCACGGTCCTCGGTTGGAGGGCCTGGCGGGATGGAGTGCGAAGCGTGCGTGACGATTCGAACGAGTCAGTGAACGGGCTGGATGTCGCCATCGTCGGCATGGCCGCGCGCCTTCCTGGCGCGAAGGACGTGGATCAGTTCTGGAAGAACCTCTGCGACGGCGTGGAGTCCATCCGCGTCTTCTCCGACGAGGAGCTGCTGGCGGCCGGCGTGGACCCCGCGGCGCTGAAGGACCCGAACTACGTCCGGGCCTCGCCGGTGCTGGACGACATCGAGTCCTTCGACGCGAGCTTCTTCAACTTCAGCCCGCTGGAGGCGAAGGTGATGGACCCGCAGCGGCGCCTCTTCCTGGAGTCGTGCTGGCACGCGCTCGAGGACGCCGGCTACACGCCGGAGGGCTTCGCGGGGACCATCGGCGTCTACGCGGGCGCGGGGCTCAACACGTACCTCTTGCAGAACGTGCTGGGCGACGAAGCGCTCGTGCGCAACGTCGGCCTGCAGCAGCTGCTCATCGCCAGCGACAAGGACTTCCTGCCGACGCACGTCTCCTACAAGCTCAACCTCACCGGCCCCAGCGTCAACGTCAACACCGCGTGCTCCACGTCGCTGGTGGCGCTGCACTTCGCCCGCCAGGCCCTCATCCTGGGCGAGTGCGACATGGCGCTCGCCGGCGGCGTGTCCCTCAACGTCCCGCACCTCGCCGGCTACCACCACGTGCAGGACAGCATCCTGTCCCCGGACGGGCACTGCCGCGCCTTCGACGCGCAGGCCCGGGGCACGCTGTGGGGCAACGGCAGCGGCGTGGTCGTCCTCAAGCGGCTGGCGGACGCGCTCGCGGACGGCGACGACATCCGCGCGGTCATCAAGGGCTCGGCCATCAACAACGACGGCTCCACCAAGGTGGGCTACACGGCCCCCAGCGTGGAGGGCCAGGCGAAGGTCATCGTCCAGGCGCTCGCGACGTCGGACGTGGCGCCGGAGTCCATCAGCTACGTGGAGGCCCACGGCACGGGGACGGAGGTGGGGGACCCCATCGAGCTGGCCGCGCTCACGCAGGCCTTCCGCCTGCACACCGACCGCAAGGGCTTCTGCGCCATCGGCTCGGTGAAGACCAACATCGGCCACCTCAACGCCGCCGCGGGCGTCGCTGGCCTCATCAAGGTCGTGCGCGCGCTGGAGGAGCGCAAGCTGCCCCCCAGCCTCCACTTCCAGACGCCCAACCCGAAGATCGACTTCGACAACAGCCCCTTCTTCGTCAACACCGCGCTCACGGACTGGAAGCGCGGGGAGACGCCGCTGCGCGCGGGCATGAGCTCGCTGGGCATCGGCGGCACGAACGCGCACGTCATCCTGGAGGAGGCGCCCGCGCGGCCCGCGCGGAAGGAGGACTCGCAGGACGAACAGCTGCTGGTGCTGTCCGCGCGAAGCCCGGAGGCGCTGGACCGCGTCACCGTCCTGCTGGCGGACCACCTGGAGGCGCACCCGGAGCTGTCCCTGCGCGACGTGGCCTTCACGCTCCAGCGCGGTCCGCCGCGCCCTTCGACCGTACCGGCGGGCCCGTGCGC
>NZ_JBKGHJ010000241.1:0-12766 GCF_046520365.1 Corallococcus sp. 4LFB | reverse complement strand
TGGCGCTGCGGCGCAGGTCCTCGGACGGGGACGCGCAGGCGCTGCGGCGCGCGCGCGACATGTTCCAGGGCGCGCTGGACGCGGTGCCGGAGCCGCTGTTCATCAAGGACCGCGAGCACCGGCTGGTGGCGATGAACGGCGCCTACTGCCGCCTGTTGGATCAGCCCGCCGAAGCGCTGCGCGGCACCATCACCTCGCCGCAGGTGCCGCCGCATGAAGCGGAGGCGTCGTGGCGCCAGGACGAGCGCGCCTTCACCACCGGGCAGACGGTGGAGGACGAGGGCGCCTTCACCGACTCCAAGGGCCGCTCGCGCGAGGTGCTCACGCAGCGGGCCGCGTACGCGCTGCCCAACGGCGAGCGCTTCCTCGTGGGGCTGGTGCGCGACGTGACCGAGCGCACCCGCCTGGAGGCGCAGCGGCGGCTGGCGGAGCGGATGACGTCCGTGGGCACGCTGGCCGCGGGCGTCGCGCATGAAATCAACAACCCGCTCTCCTACGTGACGTCCAACCTGGCCTACCTCTGGGAGCGCGTGGCCCAGCCGGTGGTGCCGGTGCCGACCGAGCAGCTGGAGGAGCTGCGGCAGGTGGTGGCGGAGGCGCTGGAGGGCGCGGGGCGGGTGCGCTCCATCGTGCGCGACCTGCGGACGTTCTCGCGCACGGAGGAGGAGCAGCACGGGCCGGTGGACGTGCGGCGCGCGGTGGAGGGCGCGGTCAAGCTGATGCGCGACGAGCTCCAGCACCGCGCGCGCCTGACGTGCGAGCTGGAGCCGGTGGCGGCGGTGCACGGCAACGAGGGCCGGCTGGCCCAGGTCGTCACGCATCTGCTGATGAACGCGCTCCAGGCGTTTGGCGAGCGGCCTCCGGAGGAGAACCAGCTGCGGCTGCGCCTGCGTCCGGGCCGCGAGGGCCACGTGCTCATCGAGGTGGAGGACAACGGGGCCGGGATGCCCGCGGAGGTGCGCCAGCGCATCTTCGATCCGTTCTTCACCACGCGCTCGCCCAAGGGCGGCACGGGCCTGGGCCTGTCCATCTGCCTCACGCTGGTGCACGCGATGGGCGGCCACATCGAGGTCGCCAGCGAGCAGGGCCAGGGCAGCCTCTTCCGCGTGGAGCTGCCGGCGCTCACGCTGCCGCCCGAAGCCCTCCGGCCCCCGCAGCCGGTCGCGGCCGCGGCGGACGAGTCCGCGCAGTCGGCGCGCGCGACGCGCAACCTGCGCAGGCTGCTGCTCATCGACGACGAGCCGGCGGTGGGCAGCGCGGTGAGCCGGCTGTTGCGCAACCTCTACGACGTGCACGTCATCCAGGACGCGCGCGAGGCGCTGCGGCGGCTGTCGCACGGCGAGAAGTTCGACGCCATCCTCTGCGACCTGATGATGCCGGGCATGAGCGGCATGGACTTCCTGGTGGAGCTGGAGCGGCTGGCGCCGGAGCTGGCGCCGCGCACCGGCCTGATGACGGGCGGGGTGAACCCGCAGGCCCGTGAGTTCGTGGGCCGCCGCGCGCGGGAGCTGCTGGAGAAGCCCTTCGAGCGCGACCAGCTGTGCACCTTCGTCGAAACCCTGATGCAATGAAGCGCCGGACGCGCTGGACGCTGGGCGCCGTGCTGGCGGCCCTGCTGCTCGCGGTCGTCCTCCGGGTGCCGCCCGAGCTTCGAGGGCTGTCCTTCGTGCTGCGCGCGGCGGGCCTGCACGGCGCCGTGGCGGATGCCCTGGCCCGCCGCGGCACCGGGGCCTTCACCGTCACGGACCTGCGCGTGCCCACGCGCCACGGGCCGGTGCGCGGGCGGCTCTACCAGCCGGATCAACGCAAGGGCCGGCTCATCGTGCTCACGTCCGGCGTGCACGCGGCGGGCATCGACGAGCCCCGGCTGGTGAAGCTGGCGGAGGACCTGGCCATGGGCGGACGGCCGGTGCTCACGCCGGAGCCGCCGGACCTGCTGCGCTACCAGATCACGCCGCGCCTGCCGGACGTCATCGAGGACACGGCCCTCTGGGCGCTGGGCCCGGGAGCGCTGGCGCCGGAAGGGGAGGTGGACCTCTTCGGCATCAGCTTCTCCGGAGGCCTGTCCGTCGTCGCGGCGGGCCGCCCCGCGCTGCGCGACAAGGTGGCCGCGGTGCTGTCCTTCGGAGGGCATGGCGAGCTGTCTCGCGTGCTGTCCTTCCTGTGCACGGGCGTGCAGGCGGACGGGGTGCACCGCAGGCCGCATGACTACGGCGTGGTGGTCATCCTGCTGAACGTCGCGGACCGGCTGGTGCCGCCGGAGCAGGTGGAGGCGCTGCGCCAGGGCGTCCTGACGTTCATGCACGCGTCGCACCTGACGCTCGTGGACAGCAAGCAGGCGGAGGCCGCGTTCGCGGAGGCGCGCGCGATGGAGGCCACGCTGCCGGAGCCCGCCGCCACGCTGCTGCACCAGGTGAACACGCGCGACGTCGCCGCGCTGGGGCCCCGGCTGCTGCCCTTCGTGAAGGGCTTCGCCGGAGACCCGTCGCTGTCGCCGGAGCGCTCGCCCGCGCCCCGGGCGCCGGTGTACCTGCTGCACGGGACGGACGACTCCGTCATCCCCGCCATCGAGTCCACGCTCCTGGCGCGCGCGCTGGAGCCGTACACGCGGGTGCACCTGCGGCCCACGCCGTTGATCACCCACGCGGAGATGGACCGGCAGTCCAGCGCGATGGAGGCGCTGAAGCTGGTGCGCTTCTGGTCGGCCCTCCTCGACGAGTAGTCCGCCACCGCGCGACTTGACGTGCGGGGCCGTGAGCGGGTGCCATGGCGGGCATGTCCGTGTCCCTCGTGGTGTCGTTCGGGCTGGGTTGGCTGTTGGCGGCCGCGCCTTCCATCGTTCCGTGCAAGCCGGACACCGCCGATTGGACGGCCGCGAAGGAGGAGCTGGCCGCGTTCGATGCGCGGATGGAGGTGCTTCCGGAGGACGGCGACGTGGGGGAGGCGCGGACGGGCCTCATGCTGCTGCTGAGCCACCGCTGCTTCGGCATCGCTCGCGAGGAGGAGACGCGGGAGCCGCTGAGCTGGGACGAGGAGCACGTCGTCCCCGCGCTCGCGTTGAAGACGTGGTGGCGTGATGGGGGCAAGGCGTACTTCGAGTCCCAATTGGAGCTGGGCGGTGCCGGGGCGCGGACCGTCGTGATTCCGCCGGACCTTCGCGACGTGCTGGCGCGTGAGGCTTCGCCGAAGCATCGGCTGGCGCCCCTGTTGTGTCCCTTGAAGGCCGGTGCGTGCGGCGCGGAGACCGAGGCCTGGCGCGCGCGGGCAGAGAAGGCCTTCCGGCTTGAGAACCGCCGCCCCGGGACGTTCGACACGGATCCGCCGCCTCCGCCCGACTGCATGAAGGAAGCCCGGAAGCAGCCCGCCCGGCTTCGGTACATGGCATGGCGAGGATGCCTCGCGATCAACCCGAAGGCGCGGAATGTCCAGGCGGTGCTGCCGCTGGGCCGCATCCGCGTGCCGGTGGACGGCTGGCTGGTGATCCGTGGCCGCCGGGGGCACTACGGCTTCTGTGATCAGCTGGACGCCTACCACCTGGCAACGGGGACCGCGTACCGCTCGCGCAGTTGCTCCAAGCTGGCGTTGATGCCCGACGGCAAGGTGGACGCGGCCGGAACAGATGCCGCACGCCGGTCCGGAGTGAGGGTGGGGCGCGTGGCCCCGGAGCGGCTCCGCGAGCTGACGTGGATGTTGCTGCTGGAGCCCGAGGTGAAGGACGAGGTGCAGGTTGAGGCCCTGCGCATCCCGGTGCCGAAGGGCCTCCGTGTCGAATGGCCCGCGACGGATGAAAGCCTCTTGGGTGGCGTCGCGGGAAGGGTCTTCGGAGGCTCCACGGCGCAGACGGTCCTGAGCTGGAACTGGTTTCCTCCCGGAGGCGCGGAGCTCGTATCGGGCAGGTTCACGTTTCCCGATTCGTGGGCTCCCGGCGAGGACCACGTGAACGTGCTCATGCAGGAGGCGGAGGCGACGTTCCAGGAGGGATGCCCGGCGGCGCCTGTCCCCGTCCGGGAGCTCGACTTCACGCGCGAGCCCGGCGTCAACAGGCTCGATGCACCGGAAGGTGTGTCGCGGGTGCAGGATGCGCGGGTGGACGCGCTGCTCACCTGGAAGCCACCACCGGGCTGCAGGCCTGCGGTGGATGGCGGGTGAGCCTTTGGTCCTCTAACGATTGCAACACCAAGCATCGTTGGGAGCGGGCGTCCGGGCGTCGCGGAGACGACAGCGCCCCGAAGGGATGGTGGCGCGGCGGCGCCGCCGGTTAAACCTCTCGCCCCATGAGCGTCTGTCTCCCCGACGTCCTCCCCCACGAAGATGTCTTCGATTACGTGCAGCGCCTGACGGGCGGCTTCGACGCGCGCCTGTATCAACAGGTGTTGGGCGCGGCGAACGCATTCAAGGAAGGCGACGCGGCCATCGGTGTCGCGGCGGCGGATGAGGCGTCGCGAGAGAAGGCGCGGACCCTGCTGAGTCGCACGCGGCTGGACGACGTGCACGCGCATCCTCCGTTCGAGGACCGGCTGCACATCTTCAACCTGGAGGCGTGGGACTCCGCGCGCTGGAAGCGCGTGGCGGACTGGACGCTGGGCCGGCTCAAGCACTTCCTGCTCACCGCGCCCGAGCCGGAGGTGCACGCCGTCATCGACGGACTCCCCAGCGACGTCATCGCGTGTGTCGTGAAGCTGATGACAGACGCGGAGCTGAAGGCGGTGGGCGGGCGCATCTTCCATCCATTGCCGGGCAGCCGCGTGGGCGCGAAGGGCTACCTGGGCGCGCGGTTGCAGCCCAACTCGCCCACGGATCATCCGGAGGACATCCGCTGGCAGGTCTTCAACGGGTGGTCCTTCGCGGTGGGCGACGTGGTGCTGGGCACCAACCCGGTGTCGTCGGACGTGGCGTCGGTGGCCGCGGTGGAGGCCGCGCTGCACGACGTGCTGGTGACGTTCGGGCTGGAGGAGGTGCTGCCCCACTGCGTGCTCGCGCACATCGACGTGCAGGCGCAGGTGGAGTCGCTGCGTCCGGGCACCACGGGCATCTGGTTCCAGAGCCTGGGCGGGAACGAGGCGGCCAACCGCACCTTCGACGTGACGCTGGAGAAGATGGTGGCGCACGCGGCGGCGCGCACCGGGCGCTGGGGCCTGTACTTCGAGACGGGGCAGGGCGCGGACGCGACGAACGGGCACCACCACGGCACGGACATGCTCATCCACGAGTCGCGCAAGTACGGCTTCGCGCGGGCCCTGAAGCGCCGGGTGGCCATCGCGCAGGCGGGCGCGGGGCACGAGTCTGCGCCGTGGGTGCACGTCAACGACGTGGCGGGCTTCATCGGGCCGGAGGTGTTCCGCACGCGCGAACAGCTGGTGCGCTGCTGCCTGGAAGACATCGTGATGGGCAAGCTGCACGGCCTCACGCTGGGCCTGGACGTGTGCTCCACGCTGCACATGGACGTGACGCTGGACGACCTGGGCTGGTGCCAGGAGCAGCTCGCGGAGGCCGGGCCCGCGTACCTGATGGCGCTGCCCACGCGGAATGATCCGATGCTCAGCTACCTCACGACGTCCTTCCAGGACCACGTGCGGCTGCGCGAGCGGTACGGCCTGAAGGTGGATGACCGGATGTGGGCGTTCTTCCAGCGCCTGGGCGTCATCGACGCCGACGGGCGGCCGACGAAGCACTTCGGAGACCCCGCGCACGTCTACGTGCACTACCGCCGCCACAAGGGCGACACGCGGCCGGAGGCAGAGCTGCGCGGGGAGGCGGAGGCGCAGATGGCCCAGGTGCGCGCCCGGGGCGTGCCGCTGGCGGTGGGGCACGGCGACCAGACGTGGATGCTGGAGCCCACGCTGGAGAGGGACCTGCGGCAGCTGTACGAGGACGCCAAGGTGGGGCAGGGGTCGGAGCTGTCCGACGCGGCGGTGGAGGCCTGCCGGGGGCGGTGCGGCTGCGGACGTGCTCCGAGGACCGGCGCGACTACATCCTGCACCCGCCGTCCGGCGAGTCGCTGGACGCGGCGTCGGAAGCCACGGTGCGCGCGCTGCGCGACCGGCATGGCGGACGGTGGGACGCGCAGCTCGTCATCTCGGATGGGCTGGATCCGCGCTCGCTGATGGACGAGGGCCACCTGTCGCCGTTCCTGGCGCGGCTGCGCGCGGAGCTGGACGCGACGGGCTGGCGGGTGGCGCCGGAGGTGCTGGTGGTGAAGCACGGCCGCGTGCGCGCGGGCTACCAGGTGGGCCGCCTGCTGTTCGGCGCGGAAGGGGACCTGCGTCCGCGCGCGCTGGTGCATGTGATTGGCGAGCGCCCCGGCTCCGGGCACCACGCCTTCTCCGCGTACCTCACCGCGCCGGACGCGGACACCTGGGCGAAGCCGGGCGCGGTGGACCACGACCGCACCCGGCTCATCGCCGGCATCTCCGACACCAGCGTCCGGCCGGAGGACGCCGCCGTGGAGGCGGCGCGGATGCTCGGCGAGGCGCGGACTTCAATCACTCCCTGGGTGTCGGGGGTGGGCCTGGCAGCGGGTGTTCTCCCGTAAGACAATGCTTCAGCGCACCGCGGCGATGCTCGCGGCGGTGCGCACGCCGCCCACCGCGGTGGCCAGGGTGCTCTGGCCCGGGAACACGGAGTCCCCCACGAGCCACAGCCCGCGCTGGGCCTGGAAGGGTCCCAGGATGCGGTAGTTGTCCAACCCCGCACGCCGGGGCACGCCGCCCACCGCGCCCGCCTCCCGCAGCGTGAAGCGCTGGAACGTGCGGGGGGACCCCGTCATGACGTGCACGACGTTGGCCGTCCACTCGGGGAGCAGCGCGTCCAGGTTCTCGCGCATCCGCGCGTGGAGCCCGGTGAAGTAGAGCGCCTGTTCCTCCGGCGTGAGGCCCGCGACCTTCTTCAGCGGCACGTGCGTGGACACCGTCACCGTGCGCTGACCCGGCCGCGCGCGCCCCTCGTCCGCCGCTCCGCTCACGGAGGCGAAGAGGTGGTTTCCCTCGATGAAGGGCGCCTGCTCATCGCGCACCATGTCGAAGTGGTGCGCAGCGCCGGAGTCGCCTTCCGGTGGCCGCACCACGAGGTACAGCATCGCCGCGCCCCAGCCTCCGTCCACGCGCTCCGCCAGCGCGTCCAGCTTGGGGAGCTGGCCCGTCCGCGCATCCAGCAGCGTGCGCAGCCCGTGAGGCAACACGTTGGCCACCACGTGCCGGGCGAGCAGCTCGCCCCTGCGCGCCGTCACCCTCCAGCCTCCGTCCACGGGCGTGACCGCGCGCACCCGGTTCGCCAGGTGCACTTCGCCGCCCCGGTCGGTGATGGCCTTCGTCAGCGCCGTCGCCAGCCGGCCGATGCCGCCCCGGACATGGCCCGTGCCGCGCCAGTAGTAGTCCATCGCCGCGAACGCGAACGGGGTCTCCGCCTCCGCGGCGGAGCACTGCACGGTGATCTGACAGAGCGCATCCAGGTACGTGCGCAGCGGCGTGAAGCCCTCCAGCCCGTGTCGCGCGAGCACCTCGCCCAGGGGCCGGCCCAGCCACCGCAGCAGCGGCGCGTAGGACCCCACGCGCCCCGCGTGGCGCAGCAGCGTCTTCAGGCTCAACGGCGGCAGCAGGTCCGGGTCATCGAACAGCGGCCACAGCGCACCGGCCACCTGGGCCTGCAACGCGAAGAAGCGCCGCACGCCCTGCACGGGCGCCCGGGCAGCGCGCAGAGCTCCGCGATGAGGCGTTCGCGGTCGCGGTGCACCGGCAACCGCATCCCCGGGGCCCGCAGCTCCACCAGGGGATCCAACCAGTCCACCGTCACGTCCAGCGCGTGCTCGCGGATCCACCGGGCGAAGAGCTGGTGCTCGCCGAAGCCGGAGAAGAGCGTGGCGCCGGACTCGAAGGCGTAGCCGCCGCGCCGGAAGGTGCTCGCGCAGCCACCCGGGTAGTTGAGCCCTTCGCACAGCGCCACCCGGGCGCCCCGGCGACACAGCTCCAATGCGGTGCCCAGGCCGCCGAAGCCCGCACCCACCACCACCGCGTCGTACCAGGTGTCCGCCATCGCGCTTGAAAAGGGACCGGCACCGGAAGCGGGCCGGGGGAGGCCCGCTCCTTCCGGTGCCGGTATCGCGCACATGGCCAGGCGCGACGGGACTTTCCTAACGGGCCCGCACTTCCGCCGCGATTCTTTTCCCTTCCCGCAGGGGAGCCGGGCGTCCGGGCGCTTTCACTGGCGGGCACCCGGACCCGCCGCTAGTGGGGCATCCGCAGCTTGATGTTGAACGTGTACGACACGTTCACCGGGCGGCCCTGGAAGGTGAGGGGCTGATACGTGCGCGAGTAGAGCGACTCCAGCACCGCGTCATCCATGAACGGCAGGCCCTTGATGATGCGGCAGTCGCGCACCCGGCCCTCCGTGGTGATGACGCACTTCGCGATGATCATCCCTTCGACACCCGCGCGCCGCGCCTCGAGCGTGTAGCTGAACTGGGAACCGCTCAGCATCCGGGGCGGCGTCATCCCGCCCTGGAAGGGCACCACGTCCGTGCCGGTAGGGGCGGCCGTGATCACCGGCACGCCCACCGCGCCGATGGGGCTGTCGCTGTCCGGATTCCCGTTCGGGTCGCCCACCGGCCCGGACTCGCCCGTGCCCGTCGCGTCGGTCGTGGCCGCCGCGTCCGCGATCGTCGTCGGCTCCGGCTCCGGCTTCGCCTCCGGCAGGTCCGTTGGCAGCGGCTTCGGGTGCAGCGGGATGCGGTCCGTGCGCGGCCTGGGCTTCGGCGCCGGAGCGGCCGTGGCCGGCTTCGGCTGCGCGGCCTGCTTCACGCCCTGCCGGATGGCGGTCGCGCGGATGACGACAGGCACGAAGGGCTGCTCGACGGTCTCGGGCACCTGGCCGGAGATGAAGAACACCAGGCCCAGGAGCCCCGCGTGCACGCTGATGGACACCCACGCGCCCGTGCCGAACCGTCCCGAGCGCACTCCCCGCCGTTCGATGACCGACTCAAACATCTGACCCGCCTCCTGGTTGGAGAGGACGCTCCAGGCGTCCCGTCCCCACAAGATGCAAGGTACGAAGTCGCGCCAGCCGGAAGGCCGACAGCGCTCCATGTGTCGGTCATGATTTTGTCATGAGGGGCCGCCGCTCACGACCTCCATGCGGTAGCCCACGCCGCGCAGCGTGTGGATGGTGAAGCCCGACGTGCTCGTCCACCCGAGCTTCTTCTTCAGGTTCGACACGAAGTTGTCCACCGTGCGCGGATCCACCACGACGTCGCGGCCCCACACCGCGTCCAGGATTTCGCCCCGGGGCAGCGCGCGGTCGCGGTGGCGCAGGAGGAACGCCAGCAGGTCGAACTCCGTGCGCGTCAGGTCCACCTCGCCGCCGTCCGCCCGCAGCACCGCGCGGCGGCCCAGGTCCAGCGTGAAGGCGCCAAAGGTCAGCACCCGCGGCGGCGCCGTGCCCGCCCGGCGCACCAGCGCCTGCACGCGCGCGAGCAATTCACGCAGGCGGTAGGGCTTGGTGAGGTAGTCCTGCGCTCCGGACTCGAAGCCTCGCACCACGTCCTCCTCCAGCGTGCGCGCGGTGAGCATCAGCACCATGCTCTTCACGCCCTCCGCGCGCAGGCGGCGGCAGAAGCTGTAGCCGTCCTCGCCCGGCAGCATCACGTCCAGGATGAGCAGGTCGAACGCGCGCGACTGGAGGTGCGGCGCGGCGTCCTTCGCGGACGGGGCGTCCGTCACGTCGTAGCCCTCGTCGCGCAGGTTGTCGCGCAGGCCCATGCGCAGGTTCGCGTCGTCCTCGACGATGAGGATGGAGGGGCGGGTGGAGGGGGGCGGCGTCTGCGTCGTCATCGGCGCGTCTCGGGAAAGGTCAGGGCGAAGGTCGTGCCTTCAGGGCCGGAGGAGGCCACCTGGATGCTGCCCTGGTGCAGGCCCATGATTCTGCGGCACAGCGCCAGCCCCAGGCCACTTCCATGCACCTCCGGCCCGGGGGTTGTCAGCCGGTAGAAGTCCTGGAACACCCGCTCCCATTCCTCCTGGGGGATGCCCACGCCGTTGTCGCTGAAGAGCACCGTGGCGCCAAAGCCCGGCTGCGGATAGGCGCGCACGGTCAGCACCACGGGGCTGCGCTGGTTGTAGAGGCAGGCGTTGCGGCCCAGGTTGGCGAAGAGCATCCGGACGAGCGACGCGTCCGCGTCCAGCTCCACGTCGGCCACCTCCGAGCGGATCTCCACCGGCACGGTGACGGCGTCCTGCAGGTCCTCGCGCAGCGTGCCCACCGCCTCCTCCAGCCGCACGTGCGCGGGCCTCAGCGCCCACCGCCCCTTGTCGATGCGGTTGAAGGACAGGATGTTCTCCACCAGGAAGTGCAGGCCCTCCGCCGCGCGCACGATGCGGGTGGGGTAGTCCCCGGCCTCCGGGCTCTGGCCCAGCCGGCGCTCCAGCGTCTCTCCCAGCAGGCGGATGGACGCGAGCGGCGTGCGCAGCTCGTGCGACACGGTGGAGACGAAGTCGCTCTTGAGCTCCAGGAAGCGGTACTTGCGCTGCTGGGCCACCACCGCCAGCGCCGCGATGGCCGCCGCGAGCGCGCCGCACGCCGCGACCAGCAGCGTCTTCAGGCCATAGCGCGCCTCGATGTCGGCCTCCGCCGCGGCCCACCCGGGCGTGGCCACCTCCAGCCCCGGATGCTTCAGGGGGCGCGCCACGCCGCCGGGCCCCAGCCGCACCTGGCCGTCCCTGGGGATGAGGTTGCGCCCGCGCAGCTCCTCGGTCAGGTCGTCGAGCAGCGCGGACATGTCCACGGCCAGTCCGTGCACCTGCTCGGACGCGGGCTCCACGTACCACTGCTCGGCCAGCAGCGTGGGGCCATCCAGCGGCTCCGGCAGCACCAGCGCGCCCGCGCCGGCCTCCTGCACCCGCGCGACGAAGGCGTCATGGGGCTCCACCAGCGCCTGGCTCAGCGCCACGATGCGCGCCTGGAGGAAGTCGAAGTCCGGCCGCGTGAGCTGGGAGCGCGCGCGCAGCAGGTTGCGCTGCAGGCCCGGGTCCCGCGCCATGCCGCCCAGCTCCTCCGGAAGGCCCTCGCGCACCAGCGCCCGGATGAGGAGCGGCGTGTCCCCTCCGCGCTGGAGGTACTCCACCATGAGCAGGGTGAAGGGCAGCTCCTGATCCGGCGGCAGCGGGTGCGCCGCGTGGTAGCGCAAGAGTGACTCCACCGCAGTGTCCGTGCGCGCCTCCTTGCCGGAGACCAGGGCGGCCTCCGCCGCGCGCAGCCGCGCGAGCCGCTCCTGGAAGGGCGCCGGGACAGGGCCGTCCTCCAGCGCGTGCGCCAGCAGCGTGTAGGTGGCCTGGGCGGGGACGTCCGTGCCCTCCCGGGGCCAGTCCACGCGCGGCAGGAACTGGTGGCCGCGGAAGAGCAGGTAGTAGCCCTCCGCGGGCAGCAGCGGATCCCCCACGGCCGCGTTGAGCTTGGGCAGGTGCGTCTTCATCCGCTGCGCCAGCGCGGTGCGCAGCGACTCCGCCGCCAGCTGCTCCAGCGCGACCCGCCGCGAGCGCACCTGGGCCCGGGCGTCCTCACGCTCCTGGGTGAAGATGCGCTGGAGGCTCACCAGCCCCCAGCCGAGGGCCAGCAGTCCGCAACCCAGCGCGAGCAATGTGGGGAGGAGTCGGCGCAGCATTCGCGTCCCGCCGGACTGTAGCAGTGTCGGCGGGATTGCGGGCCTGGAGCCTCCAGGGTGAATAAAGTGTGGGGGGCCGGCGTCCCTCGGGGGTCTGGAGATCGGAGAAGAAGTCATGGGTTCTCGATGGTGGGTTGGTGTGATTGTCGGCCTGGCCACCCAGGGTGCGTTCGCGCAGACCTCGCCGGTCGCCGCGGATGACTGGGGGGATGACGCGTACGTCGAGCAGTCCAACGTGGATGATTCCGGGCCCATCGCGCCCTCTCCGCCCCCTGACCTTCCCGCCGAGTCGCCGACCCCTCGGCCCTATGCCGGCGCGGTGTGGACGTCCGGGCACTGGTACTGGGACGGCGACAGCTGGCAGTTCAAGTCCGGCGGCTGGGTGGAGCGCATGCCCGGCTACCAGTACGTCAACGGCTACTGGGCGCAGGACGACGACGTCTGGCGTTGGGTGTCCGGTGGCTGGGCGCGGGAGGGCTCCACCGAGGTGGAGATCCCCGTGGAGGTCGCCAGCGAGGACGTGACCGCGACCCAGGCGCCCCCGGCCCTGCGCGTGGAGACGCCGCCCCCCGCGCCTGCCGCGGCCTACACGTGGGCGCCGGGCTACTGGTACTGGGGCGCCAACGGCTACGAGTGGATCTCCGGCACCTGGATGGAGCCGCCGCGTCCGGGCCTGGTGTTCGTGTCGCCGCACTGGGTGCGCCGCGGGCCGTCGTGGGTGTTCGTGGGCGGCGGCTGGGGCTGGAACGGCTCGGTGCGCGTCATCGTCCCGGTCTACCGCCACGCGCACATCTCGCTGTCCTTCGGCCGCCCGAACTACTTCCTGCGCTCGTGGTACCGCTACCCGGGCGTGTCGTGGCGCTACTACGGCTACGGGCACAGCCGCTACCGCCCGGGCTACCACTACTCCCGCCCGGGGCCGTACCGGTACGGCCCGCGCGTTCATGACGCGTCGCCCGGGCGCTACCGCTACAACGGCCCGTCCCACGGCGGCCGGAGCAACAGCCGTCCCGGTCCGTACCGCCCGCAGAGCGGCGGCGGGGCCCACCCGTCGAACCATGGCAACAGCGGCGGCTGGGGCGGCACCCGGAGTCCTCCTCCGGGCGGGCGCGGGTCGAG
>NZ_JBKGHJ010000240.1:0-12778 GCF_046520365.1 Corallococcus sp. 4LFB | reverse complement strand
CGCGGTCCATCTCGTGGTCCGCCAGCGCCAGGCGCGCGGGGGCGTAGGTGGGGTCCGCCTTCACGGCGGCCTCCAGGAAGCGGCGGCGCTCGTTGAGGTCGTCCGTCTGGGTGTTGGCGGCCAGGACCTGCAAGCGCGCGTCGGTGGGCGCGTTCTCCGCCGCGAGCGCGGCCTCGGCGCTGGCGGTGTGCTCGCGCTCGTCATAGGCGCGGAAGAAGGCCAGGACCTGGGCGTAGTCGCCTCTCAGCTGCGCGTCGTCCGGGTGCTTCTCCACCAGCGCGCGCAGCGCGGAGGTGAGGGTGGGCAGGGGCTGCGGCGCGGGCGCGGGCATGCGCTCCAGGGCGGGGGCCTTGGCGGGCAGCGAGGCGCGGGCGGAGGCCGTCTCCGAGCGCAGGTAGAAGCCCAGCGGGCCGGACTCCTGGCACACCTTCACCAGCACGCGGTTGAGGCCCTTCTTGAGCTTCACCGACACGCGCGTCTGGTCCGGGCGGGCAGGTTGTAGCGGTCCTCCTTGGAGGCGAGCTGCCCGTTCACCCACAGGCGGTAGCCGCCGGAGGTGCCCAGGCCCAGCGCCACGCGCGTGTCCTGGGGCACCTCCAGCCAGGTGAGCGCGTACGCCACGGACTCCTTGTTGGGGCGCACCGCGGTGGCCAGGTCCACGTAGCCGTCCGCGGACGTGACGGACAGCTTGCGCCAGGTGGCCTCGTGGCCCTTCGCGCCGGGGTAGCGCGCGGTGAGGTCCAGGTTGGCGGCCTCCGGGCCGAAGTCGGTGTCACAGCCGGCCTTGCCTTCGTTCTCGAAGCCGCCGACGACGTAGTAGTCGTTGACGAAGCCCAGCCACTGGCGGACCTCGTTGGCGCGCACCATCCGGCCGCGCGAGCGCTCCGCGTCCATGAGCAGGATTTGAGCGGTGGTGCGCGTGTTCGCGTCCGCCGAGCGGCGGGAGGCAATCTGCTGGTAGGTGCTCACCAGCGGGGTGAGGTCCTCCACGTCGTCCACCAGCGCGTGCATGCGCAGGAGGGCGGCGCCGCCGCGCGGCGAGTTGGCGGCCTTGACGGCCTCGGCCGCGTACTCGCGGGCCCGGTCGTCCGCGTTCGGCTTCGCGAGCCCCAGCACGGGGCAGGTGAGCACGACAAGTGCGGCCAGCGATGTGAAACGCGACATCCGTTCTCCTCGAAGTTCGACGGCGCCCGGGGGCAGGCAGGGGGCGATGACGCCAGTGAACAGGCGGACCCGTCACGGCCTTCCCCTGCATGCGGCCCCGGACGGCGGGCAGGCAACCAATTCGCGTCCCACTCTATGCCGGACCGGTGTGGGGCGGGGTGGGCCCGTGGAGGCAACGGCGGAAAAACGCACAGGGCCGGCGCGGGCGTGGATGCCCGTGCGGCCCCGAGGTGTGCTCCCCTTGAGAGGGGGGAGGCGTCAGTGGAGCTTGGAGTAGAGCGCGTTGACGAGGCTGCCGTCGTCACCGCTCAGCTCCCAGAACATCGCGCCGCCCAGGCCCTTGGCCAGGATGTAGTCCGACTTGGCGTCGAGGCTCCGCGGGTCGTCGTAGGCCACCCACACCTTCGTCGTGGGGCTGTAGACGTAGGCCTGCTTGCTCTCCGGGTGGAAGAACTTCGAGTAGCCGGAGCCGGCCTTCTCGAAGCGGGCCTTGAGGTCCTTGTAGTCGAACACGCCGGTGAGGCCGGACTGGCCGTCATCCCAGGTGCCCTGGGTGGGGACGCCGGACTGGAACAGGCCGTTGTTCACGTTGGGCACGTTGCCCCAGCCGCGGCCGTAGAAGGGCACGCCCAGGACAATCTTGGAGGCGGGCACGCCCAGCTGGAGCATCCTGGAGATGGAGCCGTCGGTGTAGAAGCCGTCGTTGGCGCCCGGGTCGCCCGTCACGCGGTGGAGCGCGGAGTGGAAGTTGACCGTGCTCTCGAAGGCGCCGTGGTAGTCGTAGGACATCACGTTGATCCAATCGAGGATGCCGGCCAGCTTCACGGTCTCCTGCTTGTTGGCGAGCAGGTCCGGCGACGCGCCCGACGCGATGGTGAGCAGGTAACTCTGGCCCGTCTGCGCCGTCACGGCGGCCAGCTGGGTGCGGAACTCCTGCATGAGCAGGGTGTAGTTCACCTTGTCCGCGGGGCTGCTGAGGTTGCCCGGCAGGCCGCCGCCGGTGGGGTACTCCCAGTCCACGTCGATGCCGTCGAACACGCCCACGCCGTTGGCCGGGGTGACGCCGGGGAACTGGCCCTTCACGTACAGGTCCACGCAGGACTTCACGAACGCGGTGCGCGCCGCGGCGGTGGCGGCCACCTGCGAGAAGTACTTGGACCAGGACCAGCCGCCAATGGAGATGAGCAGCTTGAGGTTCGGGTTGGTCTTCTTCAGCTCCTTGAACGCGCGGAAGTTGCCGCGCAGCGCGCCGGGGTCCCACTCGCCGGGGTAGCCGAAGCCCTTGTCGATGTCCGCGAACGGGTCCCCGAGGATGCACTTGCCGTCCGGGGAGATGTTGGAGAAGGCGTAGTTGATGTGCGTGAGCTTCGACGCCGGCACGTTGGACACCTGGTAGTTGCGGCCGTAGATGCCCCACGCGGTGAAGTAGCCGACGATGCGCTTGCCGCCCGGCGGCGGCGGCGTGACGGGCAGCTCCACCACGACGCTGACGGTCTTCGAGCCCACGTTGCCGGCCGCGTCGTACGCGTTCACGGTGTACGTGTACGTGCCGTTCTGCGCGGACGTGGAGATGGCTCGGGTGAACGACGCCGCGGTGGCCACGAGGGTGCCGTTCTCCAGGATCTCCACCTTCGTCACGCCCACGTTGTCCGTGGCGCTCGCGGAGACGGTGAAGGAGCCGGCGGCGGTGAGGCGCGACGCGCTGGCGCTGGCGGTGACGACGGGCGCGGTGACGTCGCCGCTGGAGGGGATGGCGACGGTGACTGTGATTGTCTTCGTGCCCACGTTGCCGGCGGCGTCGTAGGCCTTCACGGTGTACGTGTACGTGCCGTTCTGCGCGGAGCCGGAGAAGCTGCGCGTATAGGACGACGCGGTGGCGACGAGGTTTCCGTTCTCCAAAATCTCCAGCTTCGTCACGCCCGTGTCGTCGGTGGCGCCGCCGGAGATGGTGATGGAGCCCGCGGTGGTGACGCTCGTCTTGCTGCTCGACGCAGAGACGACGGGGGCGGTGGTGTCGCCGCCGCCCGTGACGGGGCCCAGGTCGAGCCACAGCGCCGCCACGGCCACGGGCGTCCAGTCCGCCTGGGACGTGTGGGCCTGACGGCACTCATAGACGCGGCCTTCATAGGTGACGCGCGTGCCCACGGAGTACGCGACGCCCACGGCCCACGCGGCCTCCAGCGGCGCCTTCATCACGCTGCCCGGGCCCCCGGCTTCGGGCGCGAAGGACTCCTGGCCACAACCGGCGACGGTCAGCGCGGACGCCACCAGGCCCACAATCCATTTGCTACGACGCATTCGTGTTCTCCTCGCCTGCGGTACACGCGGAAGGAGTCACGCCCCCATTTTTCCGGGTTAATGGCTGACGTTGGATTTCGCCTGTCCGGCCACCCAGGTGGTGTGGACGGAAAGGTCCGGCTCGAGCAGCACGAGGTCCGCGCGCTGTCCGGGGGCGATGCGGCCCCGGTGGCCATGCAGGCCGATGAACGCGGCGGGGTGGAGCGAGGCCATGCGCAGCGCTTCCTCCACGGGCACGCCGAGCGAGTGGACGCAGTGGCGAACGGCCGCCGTGAGGTCGATGTCCGCGCCCGCGAGCGTGCCGTCCTCGGTCTCCAGCCGGCCGTGGCGGCGCAGGATGGTGCGGCCCTGGAGGGTGAAGGACGTGGCGGGCGTGCCGACGGGCGGCATGGCGTCCGTGACGAGGAACACCTTGCCCGGCGGTTTGACCTTGAGGAGCAGGCGCAGGTTGTCCGCGTGCACGTGCACCCCGTCCGCGATGACGCCGCACCACGCGTCGTCATGGGTGAGCGCGGCGACGACGGGGCCGGGCTGGCGGTTCACCACCGGGGGCATGGCGTTGAACAGGTGGGTGAAGCCGCGCACGCCCGCGTGCAGGGCCTGGGTGGTGCGCTCGCTGGTGGCGGCGGTGTGGCCCGCGCTGAGCACCACGCCGGAGGTGGCGAGGCGGCGCAGCGTGGCGTCGTCCACGCACTCGGGCGCGAGCGTCATCAGCACGCGGCCGCCGTGCGCGGCGAAGCGGCGGGGCAGGGCGGTGAGGTAGTCGAGGTCGCGAGGGTCGGGCGCGCGGATGAAGGAGGGCACGTGGACGCCGGCGCGCTCGCGGCTGATGAAGGGCCCCTCCAGGTGGATGCCGAGCACGCCGCTGCCGGGGCGCGAGGTGGCGGTGAGCGCGGCCTCGCAGGCCTCGCGCATGCGGGCGGCGTCGTCGGTGATGAAGGTGGGCAGCAGGCCCGTGGTGCCGCACGCGCGCATGGCGGAGGCGATGGCGAGCGCGGCCTCCACGGTGGGCGTGTCGTTGAAGAGCACGCCCCCCGCGCCATTGACCTGCACGTCCACGAAGCCCGGAGCGAGCAGCGTGTCACCGGGCAGCGTGTGCACGGTGGCACTGGGAGGGATTGAGGAAGAGGGGATGACGGCGTGGACGGTGTCCCCTTCGAGGACGACGGCGTGACCTTCGAGGAGCTGGTCCCCGGTGAAGACGCGAGCGCCCTGCAATGCGGTGAGCGTGGGCATCACACGGCTCCCGTGAGCTTGTGCGAGACGACGGCATGCCCTTCGAGTCGCGGGCTTGCGGTGAAGACGCGAGCGCCTTGAAGGACGGTGGGCATCACACGGTCTCCGTGACCTTGCGCAGGTGCGCGGGCGCATCCGGGTTCAGCCCTCGCGCGGTCGCGAGCTGGTGCACCGCGAAGTAGAAGCTCTGCACCTGGCACAGCGGCGCGAGCGCGGCGGGGAGGTCCGGCAGCGTGGGCAGGGATTGCGCGCCAGGGACGGGCAGGGCGGTGTGGACGCTCGCGCCCAGCTCGACCATGCGCTGCACGACGTCGCGGGTGCCCTGCGCGGCGCTGTCCTCCTGGCCCAGCGCGAACACGGGGAAGCCCGGCCGCACCAGCCCGAGTGGACCGTGGAGGACCTCCGCCGTGCTGAAGGCTTCGGCGTGCATGCGGCAGGTCTCCTTGAGCTTGAGCGCCATCTCCAGCGCTGCGCCCAGGCCGCTGCCCCGGCCGACGACGTAGAGACTGGTGGCCTCCTTGAGCGTCGCGAGCGCCGGCCACCAGTCGAGCTTGCCCGCCGCCTCCAGTGCGTCCGGGAACCGCCGGGCGGCGTCGTGCAGCTCCGCGGAGTCCGACCAGTGCGCGACGAGCTGGAGGAAGGCGAGGCCGGAGAGCAGATAGGACTTGGTGGCGGCGACGCTGTGCTCGGGACCGGCGGACAGCGGGACGCGCACGTCGCACAGCGAGGCCAGCGGCGAGGACTCGTCGTTGATGAAGCCCAGCACGACGGCGCCCCCGGCGCGGGCGGCCTCGGTCATGCGCAAGAGGTCGGGGCTCTGGCCGGACTGCGAGACCGCGATGAAGAGCGCATCGCGCAGGTCCAGCGAGCGCGTGTTGTAGACGGACGCGACGCTGGGGCCCATGGACGCCACGGCGCGGCCCAGCGTGGTTTCGATGAGGTACTTGCCGTAGACGGCCGCATGGTCGGAGCTGCCGCGCGCGCAAGTGACGACGAAGCGAGGGGGCGTGCGCCGCAGGCGAGCACCCAGGTAGGCGAAGGTGTCGCGGCAGCGCTCGAGCTGGCGGCGGGCCGCGGCCGGAGCCTGGGCGGCCTCACGCGCGAGCGCGGGAAGGGATGAGTTCGTCTGGGTGGAGTCCACGCGCAGGGGGATAACAGCCTCCGGGGGTGGACGGGTGGAGGAAGGCGCCGGGCGTGATGCGTCCGACATCCCGTGCGCGGCTCGGAGGGCATGCCGTCAGGCCGGACCTGGAGCGGGCAGGCCCGGGGGCTTCAACCGCCTGCCTTGACGGCGGGGAAGGGGCGGAGGAGAGAGGACGTCATGCTGAAGACCGCCCTGGGCCGTTTCCGCGCTGTCGCCTTCTGGGAGGGACTGTCCTTCCTGGTGCTGCTGCTCATCGCCATGCCGCTGAAGTACGTGCTGCACATGCCCCTGGGCGTGCGCGTGGTGGGCATGGCGCACGGCCTGCTGTTCATGGCGTACCTCTACACGCTGACGATGGCGGCCATCGAGTACCGCTGGGGCGTGAAGCGGATCGCCGTGGCCTTCGTGGCCTCGCTCGTGCCGGGCGGAACGTTCTGGCTGGACGCGCAGTTGCGCGGTGAGGCGCTCGCGCTGGAGACGGCGAAGACGCGCTGAACGCGGCGACCCGCGCGCCTACATGGCCATGACCATGGCGAGGCTGGCGAAGATGGACCCATTCAAGATGAGGCCCGCCAACGCGGGCGCGAACACCCGGGCGGGCAGGTAGCGCTGGTGGCGGATGAGCGCTACGAGTCCCATGGCGAGCCCGGAGCTGAACAGCAGGACCAGGACGTAACCCAGCGGCCGTGAGCCCAGAAGAGGCGGATCCGAGAGCCGCTGGATCAGCACCGCGATGACGTAGAGCAGCCAGCTGCCATGCGCCAGCAGCCTGCCCTCGCGCGCCCGGTTGCGCTCCTCTGGCGTCAGCATCGCGAGCCTCTCCTCTCCGCGACAAGTCCTTCGCCGCGCAGCATAGACGACCCGGGGGGATTGACCCTTCCAGGGATAAGACCCAACATGTTGTTCGTGGAAGATAGGACTCTAGAGGTCGTATCCGAATGCCCACGCGCACCCTCCCAGAAGGTGTGGGATGCGCTGACCGAGGAGGAGCGGGCTCGGGTTGTGGAGTCCCTTCCTGGTGAGGTGACCTGGAATGAGATGCCAATGCCTGAAGGGGATTGGCACACCGGCCCGCGCACCTACGTCTGGAATGTGTTGCGCAGGTACTGGGCGCAGCAGTCCCGACGGGCGTATGTGAGCTCCGCGCTCCCCATCTACTATCCAGAGGAGCCACGCTTCGCGCCGGACCTGCTGGTCGTCCTGGATGCGCAGGGCCATCGCCGGAGAAAGTGGGTGTGTAGCGCCGAGGCCCACGGATTGGATTGGGTCATGGAGGTGCACGCGGGCGGAGATCGGATGACGGCCGCCGAGGACAAGGTGCGGCGCTACGCCCGCTTGGGGATTCCGGAGTACTTCATCCTCGACGGACGTGACTGCACGCTGCAGTGCTACCGGCTCGCGACGCCCGATGCGCGTGTCTACACACGCCTGGAGCCCAGGCGCGGGAGATACGTCTCCGAAGTGCTGGGACTCGAATTCCAGGCTGAAGGAGAACGCCTCCAGCTATGGACGAGCGCTACACCGCTTTTCAGCTACAAGGAGCGGGTCCGCCAATTGGAGGAAGAGCTTCAGCGCCGCGACGACCTGGAACGCCGTCTGAAAGTGCTTGAGGCCGAGCTCGCCCGGCTCAAGAAGTCCCAGGGCTGATCCGCTGACTCAGGCGAGGGTGAACGCCCTCGCCAACGTCAGCACCTCCACCCTCGCGGCCCCCGCTTCCCGCAGCGCGACGCCCGCGGCCCGCGCGGTGGCCCCCGTGGTGAACACGTCGTCCAGGAGCAACACCTCCTGCCCCTTCACCGCCCGCGACGCCACGAACGCTCCGGCCACGTTGCCCGCGCGCTCCGCCTCGCTCAGCCCCACCTGCCGCCGCGTCTCCCGCGTGCGCGTAAGCCAGCCCCCCGGCGCCATCCGCCCCGTGGCTTTCGCCAGCTCCCCCGCGAGCAGGTGCGCCTGGTCGTACTGCCGCTTCCGGAAGCGCCGCACGTGCAGCGGCAACGCCACCACGCACCCGGGCGCGGTCCGCAGGAACCGCCGCGCCTCGTCCGCGAGCAGCGCTCCCAGCGGCGCCGCGAGGTCCGGCTGGTCCTCGTACTTGAACCGGTGGATGGCCCGCGCCACTGGCCCCTCGTGCGCGAACGGCGCCCAGGCCCGGCTGAACGGCGGCGGCACCGTCCGGCAGCGGGGACAGGCGTTCCCGGGAAACGCACCGGGCTCCGCGCACGTCCGGCAACACCCCGGCGGTAGCCGCTCCAGCGCCGTGTCACACGGCTCGCAGAACACCGCGCCCACGCCCGGCAGCACCTTCGCGCAGGCCAGACACATGGGCGGATAAAGCAAATCCAGCAGGGCCTTCCACATCACCAGGGCTCCCAGGGGCAGCGCAGCTTCGCGCCCCTCGTGCGAGCCCCGTGCCGCTCACTCCGCCGCGCGGCCTCGCGTCTTGTACGTGAGCACCGGCGCCAGCGTCGCCACCACCCGCACCAGCCCCGCCTCCACCAGGTCCGTCACCACGCGGTCGATGGCCTTGTACGCCGGCGGCGCCTCCTCGAAGAGCAGGTCCCGGTCCTCGCACACCACGTGACTCTTGAAGGACGTGCGCGTCAGCGACTCCGCCGTGAAGCGCTCCTTCAGCCGCTCCCGCGCGGCCGTGCGCGTCCACTTGCGGCCCGCGCCGTGCGCCAGGCTGTGCGCGCTCTGCTCGCCCGTGCCCACCGGCAACACCAGATAGCTCAGCGCCCCCCGGCTGCCGGGAATCACCACCGGCCCCTCGTCCCAGGGCGCCGCGCCCTTCCTGTGCAACCACCCCACGCGCCCGCCCTCATGCCGCGCGGTCACGCTGTTGTGGCACACGTCCACTACCCGCCGCCCCGTCGCGCCAATCCCGGCCAGCGCCCGCTGCGCCACCAGCGCCCGGTTCGCCTTCGCCCAGAGCACCGCGCCGTCGTGCCGCGTGAGGTACGCGCGCGCCTCCTCCGAGTCCGCCGCCAGCCCGCCCGCCGCGTGCCGGTCCACGTGCCGGCGCAGGATGGACTCGCCCAGCCCGCGCGACCCCGAGTGCACGAGCAAGAGCAACCGCTCCTCCCGCAGGCCCAGCGCCTCGAAGACGCGCGCGTCGTGCACCTCCTCCACCCGCTGCACCTCCGCGAAGTGGTTGCCGCCGCCCACCGTGCCCAGCGCCGCCTCGAAGCCCGTGCTGCTCGCGCCGTGCTCCGCGAGGACCGCGTCCGTGTCCCCCTCCCACGGCCCCTCCAGGTCCAGCTTCGCCGCCCACCGCTCCGCCTTCGCCTTGCGCGTCAGCAGGTCCACGTCCCACAAGCCCATGCCACAGCCGATGTCGCTGCCCACGAGGTAGGGATAGAGGAAGCCCTCGGACTCGAAGGCCGCGCCCACCGGGGCGCCCTTGCCGGGATGCAGGTCCGGCAATCCCACCGCGAGCCGCATGCCGGGCAGGCGCGCCACCGCCTCCAGCTGGCGGACGGCCTCGCCCTCCACCCAGGACTGGGGCGAGGCGATGATGCGCACGGTGGCGGCCGTGGAGGTTTCAGAAGAGGGCGTGTTCATGATGGCCGGTCCCGACGCGGAGCCTTCTCGCGCCCTGACGCCCCGGCCCCAGCCTGGGCGCACGGCCTGCCCGGCCGCCTACTTGTGGTAGGGCTCGCCCTTCAGGATGGTGAACGCGCGGTAGAGCTGCTCGATGAGCACCACCCGCGCCAGCCGGTGGGGCAGCGTCATCCGCGACAGCGACATCACCTGATGCGCCGCGCCGCGCACCGAGTCATCCAGCCCCTCGTCCCCGCCGATGACGAAGAGCAGGTCCTTCGCGCCCGTCTGCGCCTTGGCGACGTAGCGGCTGAGCTCCACGGAGTCCAGCAGCGTGCCGCGCTCGTCCAGCGCCACCACCCAGTCCTGCGGCTTGCGCTTGCCGAGGATGGCGGCGGCCTCCGCGGACTTCGCCTCGCCGGGCTTGAGCTTGCGGCCCGAGGCCTCGGTGAGCTCCAGCAGCTCGAAGCGCGTGTAGTGCTCGAGCCGCCGCGCGTACTCCTGCACGGCGGGCTCGAACAGTCCGGAGCGGTCCTTGCCGATGGAGAGGAGACGGACCTTCACGGGACTAGGCCAGCTTCTCCCGGGGCGCGTCCGCCCACAGCCCGTCCAGGTCGTAGAAGGCGCGCACCTCGCCATTGAACAGGTGGGCCACGACGTCGTCGTAGTCCAGCAGCACCCACTGGCCCGTCTCCAGGCCTTCCGTGCTGATGGGGCGCAGGGGCGGCGACTCCTGCTTGAGCTGCACCTGGACGTTCTCCGCCATGGCGCTCACCTGGCGGTCGCTCTCGCCGGAGGCGATGACGATGTAGTCCGCGTAGGACGTCATCCCGCGCATGTCGAGGATGACGACGTCCGAGGCCTTCTTGTCCAGCAGCAGGTTGCCGATGCGGCGCGCCAGTTCACGCGCCTTCGGGTTCTCCGCGGGCTTGGGCGGCGCGGGCGGGGCGGCGGCCTTCGGGGCCTTCTTGCGCGCGGCGGCGGTCTTCTTGCGCGGCGGCGGACGCAGGCTGCTCTTCGCCTTCTTCGCGGCGGGCTTCTTGCGGGCCGGAGCCCGGGTGCCGGTCTTCGCCTTCGCCGTCGCCTTCGCCTTCTTGGATGCAGGGGTCTTCTTCTTCGTGGCCATGTGGCGGATACCCTATCGCACCCTTGGCAAGCTTCCAGCGCTCCTCTAATGGGTTCCGTCCATGAGCGACGCCCGCCTGGAGCAGTTCAAGAAGATGACGGCCCAGTTCCCAGACGCCCCCATGGCCTGGTTCTCCCTGGGGAAGCTCCACCTGGAGCGCAAGGAGTACGACAGCGCCATCCAGACCCTGGAAACCGCCGTCCGCCTGGACCCGAAGTACGCCGCCGCCCTCGTCTCCCTGGGGGATGCCTACGCGGGCGCCGGACGGACGGACCAGGCGAAGCAGGTGCTCACCACCGCCCGGGACCACGCGCTCGCCCAGCAGCACCCCAGCCTGGCGGAGGAAATCGACGAGCGCATCGCCGACCTGGAATGACTCTCAGTCCTGGTCACGCCAGGTGAAGCCCACGCCGAACACCTGGCGCGTGTAGCTGAGGCCGTTGCGCGGCAGGCGCGTGCTCCACAGACCCCAGGACAGCTCCAGGTCCACGCGGGCGGAGACGGGCCGGGCCAGCTTGAGGGACAGCGAGTTCTGCCCCTCGTCCTCCTCCACCAGGACAATCTCCGGCGACAGGAAGATGCCGTCCGGGTAGCGCGCCAGGCCCAGCGTGCCCTGCGCCAGCAGCGTCACCCGCCAGGGCAGCCGCACCCCGGCGCTGCCGGTGAGCCGGTGGCGCAGCGCCGTCTCCCCGAAGCTGTTGGAGCTGACCTCCTGGAAGGCATACGTGAGCGACAGCTTCACCGGCCCCCGGTACGTGTAGCCCGCCCCCGCCAGCAGCGCGCCGTCCTGCCGCCGCCCGGGGGAGGTGCTGACCCCGGGGAGGGGCCGGGCGAAGGGGCCGTAGCGGCGCGAGCCCCACTCGCCGAACACGCTCAGCGTGTGGCGCGGGCTCAGCCGGTAGCGGCCCAGCACCCCCACCTCCGGCCCGCCGAAGTCGGCCGTGTGGTCCGGGCGGTACACGAAGCGGCGCGCGCCCAGGCGCATGCGCAGGGCCAGGCGCACGTCCGGGGCGTACTCGGCGAAGAGGCTGGCGCCCAGGTCCGAGTACGCGCGGCTGCCGCCCCGCCGGTCCTTGGCGTGCCCTTCGGCGCCCACGCCCCACTCGGTGCCCAGGGCGAACGAGCCCTCCAGCGCGCCCGCCTGCACCAGCGTGTCCTCGTTGGCGTAGTCCACGTACTTGCGCCCGCCCAGCTCGTACCGGCCCACCACCTGGGAGCGCTCGCCGGTGCCCTTTCCCTCCGCCACGCCCAGCGCGCTCAGCGCCAGGTCCGTTCCGGGGCCGTGCGTGGCGCCGTCGGAGAAGTCGCGCGGGGCGTTGCTGTCCACGAGCAGCCGGCCGGTGCCCCGGAGCGAGCCCTGCCACTCGGCCGCGCGCGCACCTCCGCCCCAGGGCAACGCGAGGGCGAAGAGGAGCGGGGGGAGGCGGCGGTCCAAGACGCGCGCACCATACTCCGGCCCGTGGGCCTGCCCCACCCTCGCAAGCGTCCATCCCGGCCGAGTCGCCCCGGGGACACCCGGGGTGCGCCCGCGGTCGGTGACGCCGCACCCGGCCGCCCGGTACATTGCGGCCATGTCTTACGCGTCCTTCCTCGCGGTGGCGGCCGGCCTGTCGCTCTGCGCCTGCTCCCCGTCGTCCTTCCTCACGGAGGTCCAGGGCGAGGCGACGGTGCCCGCGAGCCCCGCCGGCAACCCCACGCTCCTGAATGCCTTTCCCGCCATCAGCAGCTTCTCGGCGCTGGACTTCAACGAGAACCAGGACTTCAAGAACCGCGACGTCACCAAGGACGAGGTGTCGCGCGTGCAGGTGAAGTCGATGACGCTCAAGCTCCTGAGCCCGAACGACCAGGGCTTCGACTTCCTGGACTCGCTGGAGGCGGTGGCGCGCGCGGGCAACTCCGAGTCGCGCTTCGCGGCGCGCGACGGCATCTCCGGGCTGGGCTTGAGCGCGCCCAACCCCACGCTGTCGCTGAAGGCGGACGGGAGCGTGGACCTGCGGCCCTACGTGGCCGCGCCCTCCATGGCCATCATCCTGCGCGGCACGGGGCGCCTGCCGGAGCGCGAGGTGCGCGTGCAGGCCACGGTGGTGCTGGAGGTGGAGGGCGGCCTGCTCTAGCTAGGGGGCCAGCGTCTTCGCGCGGCGCTCCAGCGCGCCCGCGCGTCCGTCCAGCTCGCGCGCCAGGGACTCCAGCCGCGCGGCTTCCTGCTCCAGCAAGGACAGGTCCTCCGGTCCGCCCGCGGCCAGCGCCTGGGCCCGCACCGGGTCCACCTG
>NZ_JBKGHJ010000023.1:0-36263 GCF_046520365.1 Corallococcus sp. 4LFB | reverse complement strand
CGCACGGCGGCCTTCACCAGCGCGTCGCAGGCGCCCGCGTCCAGGGGGGCGGGGAGGGGACGGCGCTTCCGGCCAGGCCTGGAGCAGGGTCAGCAGGGCCGGAGCGGAGGTCATGGGCTCACCGTCGCAGCGCGATGATGCGCTCGGGCGCCGCGGCCTCCAGCGCCACCAGCTGCGCCACCCGCTCCGCCACCGCGTCCGCGACGACCTCCAGCGCCAGCTCCTCGTCGCGGTCGATGGCGGCCCGGCCGTCGCGCCACACCAGGCGCAGGGCGCCGAACAGGGCCTCCGCCTCCTTCACGTCCAGGCGCACCTCCAGCGCGGTCGCGGCGCCGGCGTCCGGCTGCTGGGACTCGAAGACGACGCCTCCGCCCACGTCGTCATGCGGGCGGCGCAGGCGCAGCTCCAGCGCGGACAGGCCCAGCCCCTGGGACAGCGGCCGGACGGCGCCCCACACCTCCTGGAACGAACCGGCCGCGCGCACCGCGGCGGTGACGGAGCGCACCAGCGAGCGCAGCTCCTGGTTGCGCTGGCGCGTCTGCTGGACCGCGTCCATGTGGCGCACGTCCAGGTAGCCCAGCTTGCGCATCAGCACCATGATGACCACGCCGACGCCGCTGAGCAGCAGCGCGCTCTGCATGCTGTTGGCGAAGTGCAGCCCCAGCGCGGTGAGCATGAACAGCGTGCACAGCGCGTAGAGCACCAGCACGGTGGTGCGGTGGGACAACAGCAGGCGGCTCATCAGCCGGTGGTGGATGTGCTCCTTGTCCGCGCTGAACAGCGGTCTGCCCAGCAGCGAGCGGCGCACCATGGCCAGCAGCGTGTCCATGATGGGCAGCCCCAGCGCCATCACCGGCACCAGCAGCGCCACCGCGGTGCCGCTCTTCGACGACGTCTTGATGGACACCGCCGCGAGCACGAAGCCCAGGAACATGCTGCCCGTGTCCCCCATGAAGATGGAGGCCGGGTTGAAGTTGAAGACGAGGAACCCGAGGATGGCGCCCGCGAGCGCCACCATCAGCAGGCACAGCAGCACGTCCCCGCGCATCAGCGCGAGCAGGAAGTGGGTGCCCACGCCGAAGAACGCGACGCCGCCCGCCAGCCCGTCCAACCCGTCGATGAGGTTGAGCGCGTTGATGACGCCCACCACCCACAGCACCGTCAAGGGCAGGCTCAACAGCCCCAGCGTCAGCTCCGCGCCGAAGGGGTTGGCCAGCACCTCGATGCGGAAGCCCAGCGCGTACAGGCCCAGCGCCACCGCGAACTGCACGGAGAACTTCAGCTTCGCGCCCGCGCCCTTGAGGTCGTCGTAGAAGCCCAGCGCCGCGATGATGGCGCCCCCCACGAAGAGGCCGACGATGAGCTCCGTCTGCGCGAGGAACTGATCCCCCACGCCCGAGTCCACGATGAACAGCGCGCACAGCGGCGCGAAGAAGCCCCCCACGATGCCGATGCCGCCCAGCCGCGGGATGGGCCGCACGTGCACCTTGCGGCTGGAGTTCGCCTGGTCCAACCAGCCCCACGCCAGCGCGCGCTCGCGCACGCGCCACGTGAGCACCAGGGCCACGAGGAGCGACACGAGGAAGGCGGCGAAGAGGGTGATCATGCGAGAGGAACGTCCACCGCGCATCGTGACGGCCACCGAAGCAGCGCGTCAACGTCCCGGCGTCACAAGGAGGAAACGACGCGCCTGCCTACCTGCTGCCAGCCCTGACACGCAGGACTTCTTCGTAAAGCGCAAGGGTGCGGGCGGCGATGTCGGGCCAGGTGAGTCCCTGGACCTCCGCCTGGGCCGCGCGGCGCAGCGCGTACCGCCGGGCCGGCTCCGCCGCCAGCTCGCGCACCGCGGCCACCAGCGCGTCCACGTCGCCAAGCGGGACGAGGAAACCCGTGCGGCCGGGGTGCACGACGGAGGGCGCCACGCCCACGGGGGTGGAGACGGGCACGAGCCCGGAGGCCATGGCCTCCACCAGCGCCATGCCGTAGCCCTCCGTGCGGCTGGCGAAGAGGAGCACCTCCTCGCGCGCGAGCAGGCCGGGCAGCGTCGCGTTCGCGTAGCGCGGGACCACGTGGAGCAGGGGCTGGAGGGACGCGGGGAAGGCGGCGCGGACCTCGGGCTCGGGGGTGCCGGTGCCGTAGAGGGCCAGGGTGAAGGCCAGCCCCCGCGAGTGCAGCCGGGTCGCGGCGGCGATGACTTCCTCAACGCCCTTGGTCTTGAGGAAGGAGCCCACCATCGCGAGGCGCAGCGGGCCTTCCTCTCGCGGCGCCGGGAGGGCCAGCCCGTGAAAGGCGGCGTCGAGCCCGTGGCCGATGACGCTCAGCTTGCTGGCGGGGACGCGCAGTTGTTCGCGCGCGAAGACGGCGTCGCCTTCGTTGAGGAGGATGGAGTGGTCCGCCAGGCGCAGCGTCCGCTCCACCTCCCAGAGGCGGAAGCCGCCGTGGTACAGCGGGTACTTCCAGCTCAGGCGCAGCCGGCCCTCGCGAGCGTCCGCGCGGATCCGCCGTGAGAGGGAGTGCTCCAGGCCGTGGCTGCGCGTCACCAGCGCGTGACGGCGGGCGGCGCCGGGGCGGCCCGCTTGGGCCCAGGGCCACGCGTCGCCCGTGGTGACGTCCAGCACGTCGTAGCGGCGCGCGGCGCGGGCGAGGTGCGCGGAGAGGATCCAAGGGAAGCGCAGGTTGTGGAGCGCGGTGAAGTGCTCCACGCCGGGGAAGGCGTCGCCGTAGCTGTAGAAGTCCACGGTGCAGCCCCGGGCCTGGAGCGCTCGGCCCAGCGCGAGCGTCACGCCGGGAGCGCCCAGGTCCTGGGACAGCGGGTGGTGGATGGCGAGGAGCACGCGCATGCGCGCGCTTCATAGCTCACATCCGCGGGCCCGCGAGCAGCGCCGCCCCGATGGCGCCGGACAGGTCGCCCAGCTCCGCGACGTGCATCGCGGGCTTGCGCTCCGTCATGAACAGGTGCGGGTGCATGGCGTCCTCGATGGCGCCCAGATACTTGGGCGCCAGCCGCGCCCCCAGCCCGCCCCCGATGACGACGGCCTCCACGTCCAGCAGGTTGATGACGGAGGCGATGGTCACGCCCATCATCCGGATGGCCCGTTCGATGAGCCACGTCGCCAGCGGATCCTTCTTCTTCAACGCCTTCTCCCAGACGCTGCTGGACAGGCGCGTGCGCTTCTTGTCGCGCATGATGTCGAAGAGGACGGTCTTCTCCCCCTTCCTCGCCGCCGAGCGCGCCTTGCGCTCCATGCACGCGCGCCCCGCGTAGGCCTCCAGGCAGCCGCGCCGGCCGCAGCCACAGCGCGCGCCATCAGGCTTCACCACCATGTGGCCAATCTCACCGGCGGCGCCCTGCCCGCGCCACGGCACGCCGTTGAGCACCAGGCCTCCGCCCACGCCGGTGCCCCACCACACGCCCAGCACGGAGCGGTAGTTGCGGCCCGCGCCCAGCTTGTACTCGGCCGTGACCGCCACCTGGACGTCATTGCCCAGCACCACCTTGCCGCCGCCCACGAGGTCGCCCAGGTCCGACGCCAGGGGATACGGCGCGTCCCAGCCGCCCGCGACGTTGCTCGTGTGCGCGAGCGTGCCGCCGTTCGCGTCCACCGCTCCCGCCGCGCCCACCCCCACGCCCGCGAGCTTCGCGGGCTTGATGCCCGCGGTCCGCGCCGCCTCGCCCAGCGTGCCGTAGAGCTCCTTCACCACTTCACCCGGACCGCCCTTCGCGGGCGTCGGATGGCGGGCCCGGCCCAGCACCTCGCCGCGCGCGTCCACGACGACGGCTTCAATCTTGGTGCCCCCCAGGTCGATGCCTCCCCAGATGCGGGCCTTGTCGGTCGGCGTCCCGTTCCTCGCACCGTGCCCCTTCTTCGCTGAAGCCTCGGCCATGTCTCGACTCCGTGGTTCGCGGCCCCTGCTGCCCGCACGCGGCACAATCTGCGCAGCGCGGGAGTGTCCAGCCCCGCCACGCCGGGCACCCCGTGGCCGCCCGCCCGCCCCACGGGTCTGCATGCGGGCCCTCCTTCCACGAGGCCGGACATGCCCCCCTCCCGCGGCCCCTGTTCGCCGGAAGCAGGCGCGCATATAGGCTCCGCCGGAGTTCCTTTCGTGGAGCACCCCGTTTCCCCATGAGCAGCCGTTCCCCTTCCGCGCCGGACACCGCCGACGCCCCTCCGCTGGGCACGTCGGACGTGAAGGACCGCGCGCAGCGCTCCATCATCGCCCTGGGCCTGCGCACGCTCGGCTCGCTGGGCTTGCGCGTGGTGAGCTCGCTCGCCCTGTCGCACCTGCTGTTCCCGGGGGACTACGGCGCGTTCGCCATCGTGGCCTTCACCGCCGCGATGGGCGCGTTCCTGGGCGACCTGGGCCTCAGCGCGTCGCTGGTGCGCCAGCAGCACGAACCCACGCAGGACGAGATCAGCACCGCGTTCTGGAGCCACCAGGCGTTCACGGTCCTCATCGTGGGCGTCATCCTGCTGCTCGCGCCGTGGCTGTCGCGCTCCTACGAGCTGGGCCCCTCGGGCGCGGCCATGGTGAGCGTGATGGCGCTGGGGCTGTTCTTCCACTCGCTGCGCGTCATCCCCATCATGGTGCTGGAGCGCCAGCTGCGCTTCCCGACGCTCGCGCGCATCGAGCTCGTCGAAGGCATCGCGCAGACGGCGACCACCATCCTCCTGGCCTGGCTGCACTGCGGCGCGTGGTCGCTCATCGGCGGCGGGCTGGTGCGGGGCGGGCTGGGCATGGTGATGTTCTGGGCGGCGGCGGGCTGGCGGCCCCGGGGCGCGTTCCGCTGGGACATCGTCAAGCGGCTGCTGGCCTTCGGCATCTGGTTCCAGCTCACGGGCATCATCCCCGCGGCGCTCCAGGGCTGGATTCCGCTGGTGGTGGGGCGCATGGAGGGCAAGGACGCGGTGGGCTTGGTGAACTGGGCGAGCGCCCTGGCCTCCGTGCCGCTCGCGCTGAGCAGCGTCCTCACCCGCGTCGCGTATCCGGCCTACAGCCGCATGCAGCAGGACACGGTCGCGCTCTCGGAGTACCTGCGCACGTCCATCCGGCGCGTGAGCGCGCTGTTGTGTCTGGCCATTCCGTTCGGCGTCATCGCGCTGCCACCCTTCATCCCGGTGGTCTTCGGTGAGCGCTGGAGCCTCGCGTCCGCGCTGGTGCAGTGGTTCACCATCGAGGCGTCGATGCAGGCGGTGCAGGGCCTGCTGCACTCCCAGCAGCACGCCAGCGGCCACGCGAAGGAACGGATGTATGTGGCCACCGCCGCGAGCGCCCTGCGCTTCGGCCTGGGCGCCCTGGCGGTGATGCACTGGGGCATCGTGGGCGTCGGGGTCAGCGCGACGGCCGTGACGCTGACGGAGCTGTGGGTCACCGCGCGGCTGGTGTCGCGCCGCAACCCGCACCTGTCGCGGCTGGAGTTCGAGGTCATGGAGCCGTTCCTCACGGTGGGCGCGCTGCTCGCGTTGGCGCTGGGCTTCTCGCGGCTCGCGATGGGGCAGGACGGGCTGCTCGTGCAGGCGCTGGTGGCGGCGGGCGTCCTCACCGCGCTGGTGCTCGTGCGTGAGGGCACGCGGCGCGGCCTGTCGTTGCTGGGAGAGCTGCGCGCCGTGGTCCAGCACCTGCGCGCGAGGCGGGCGCCTCCGTGAGCCGTGCGTGGCACCTGCTGACGGGGGAGTATCCGCCGGCCCCTGGCGGCGTCTCCGACCACTCCCGGAGCATCGCCCACGCGCTGATGAACGCGGGGGAGACGGTGCACGTCTGGACTCCTGGCGCGGAGGGCGTCACGGATGATCAGGGCGTGACCGTGCACCGGTGGCCCGGCCTCTTCACGCCGCCGGGGCTGGTGCGCCTGACGCGCGAGCTGGATGCGACGCCCGGCCCCCGGAGGCTGCTGCTCCAGTACGTGCCCCACGCGTTTGGATTGAAGGCGATGAACGTGCCGTTCTGCGCCTGGTTCGCCGCGAGGCGACAGGACGCACGCGAGCTGTTCCTCCATGAGGCGGTGTACCCGTGGAGCCCCGGTGCGCCGTGGAAGCATCAGGTCCTCGCGGGGGTGACGCGGGTGATGCTGCGCACGTTGGCGCTCGGCGTGGAGCGCGCATACGTGTCCATCCCCACCTGGGCGGAGCACCTTCCCGAGCCGCTGCGGGCCCAGGCCCTGTGGTGTCCCATTCCCAGCCCCCTGCCCCTCGACGTGCCGGTGGACGCCGTGCGCGCGGTGCGTGAAGCGCTGGGCGGAGGCCCCACGGTGGCGCACTTCGGCACGTATGGCGGGGCCATCGCGGGACCTCTGGAGGCCGTGCTCGTTCCGTTGTTGCAGCGGGATGAGCGAAGGCAGGCGCTGCTGCTGGGCCGGGGCAGTCAGGGCTGGAGTGAGGCGCTGGGGCGGAGGCATCCCGAGCTGGCCCGCAGGCTCCATGCGAGGGACGGACTGGCACCGGAGGCCGTGGCCGCGCACCTGCGCGCGTCGGAGCTGCTGTTGCAGCCCTACCCCGACGGCGTCAGCGCCCGGCGCAGCAGCGCGATGGGCGGACTGGGGCTGGGCCTGCCCATCGTCACCAACACCGGGCACCTGAGCGAAATGCTGTGGCGCGAGCTGCGGCCGGTGGCGCTCGCGGACGATGCGTCACCTGAAGCACTGCTGGCGCTCGCGGAGCACCTGTTGGAGCACGCAGAGGAGCGCCGGGCCCTGGGTGAGCGCGCGGCCCGCGTGTACCGTGAGCACTTCACGCTGGAGCACACGGTTGCGCACCTGCTGCGGCGTACGGGAACCTCCTCATGAGCGACACACGTCTGACGCCAGAGCAGCGTGACACCGCGCTGAAGGACCTCCTGGGTTCAGACCTTCTCGCCATGGGTGAAGCGTCGAAGCTGCTGTCCTTCGACGCGTCGACCACGTCCGTGCTTCTCCCGTTGCTCGATGGTGAGTCTCGTATCGAGACGCGACATGCCATCCTCTACGCACTGACCTGGCATGGAGATCTCACGCTGTGGAGCCTCATGGTGGGCATCCTCACGGACACGCAGGAGGCGCCCCAGGTCCGTGGCCAGGCCGCCGAATACCTGTCGTACAACTTCGCGAAGGTGAGGACGGACTCCGCGGAGTTCGAGGTCGCGGTCAAAGCCCTCCTCGATGCGTTGAAGGATCCTTCAGTTGAGGTGCGTTACTGCGCCGTCAACGCGCTGGGCTGCACGGGACACCTGCCGCTCATTCCAACGCTCGAGGAGATGCGCGAGGACAAGACTCCGGCCCCGGGCTGGGTTGGCACCGTGAGCGATGAGGCGTCGAGGGCGCTGGAGTGGATCGTCGGGGCCCACGAAATGCGCATCAAGCGCGGGATCCTCTAGCCGGAGGCGATGAGCAGGTGAGCACCTTGCGGTTGAAGGTCCTGATGGATCCGCGCGAAGAGGGCTGGCCCAGCATGGACCTGGTGGGCGAAGCACTCGCGGAAGGCCTCGCGGCGTTTCCCACCGAGGTCGACGTCACCCGCGTGCGACCGTCCATCCCGCACGCCGTGCGCGCCCTGCCTCGCGTGGGCAACCGCAAGGCCGCCTTCAACGCGGACCGGCTGCTCACCCGCTTCGGCCTCTACCCGGCGCGGCTGCTACGGGAGCGCGTTGGCTCCGATGCGTTCCACGTCGTGGACCACACCTACGCGCAGCTCGTCCACACGCTGCCCGCGGAGCGCACCGGTGTCTTCTGCCATGACCTGGATGCCTTCCGCTCCGTCCTGGAGCCCCACCGCGAACCGCGCCCCACGTGGTTCCGCCTGATGGCGCGTGCCACGCTCAAGGGACTGGAGCGCGCGGCCCTCGTCTTCCACAGCACGCAGCAGGTCCGCGGCGAACTGCTCGCGCACGGCGTGGTGCCCCCCGAGCGGCTGGTCTGGGCGCCCTATGGCGTGTCGCCGGAGTACCGGCTCGAACCCGTTCCCGGAGACGCCAGCGACGCGGTGCTCGCGCCGCTGAAGGGCCGGCCGTACCTGCTGCACGTGGGCAGCGCCATCCGCCGCAAGCGCCTGGACGTGCTCTTCGACACCTTCGCGGCGCTGCGAGCCCGGCACCCGGACCTCATGCTGGTGCAGCAGGGCGGTGAGCTGGACGCGGCCCAACAGGCACAGGTGGCGAGGCTCGGCTTGAAGGACGCATTGCTGCAACCGCCCCGGCAGGAGCGGGCCACGCTCGCGGGCCTGTACCGGCGTGCCCGCGCGGTGCTGGTGCCCAGTGAGGCGGAAGGCTTCGGCCTGCCCGTCATCGAAGCGCTGGCGTGTGGTGTCCCCGTGGTGGCCAGCGACCTGCAGGTGCTGCGCGAAGTGGGCGCGGACGCCTGCACGTACTGCCCCGTGGGCGACGTGGCCGCATGGGCGGAAGCCGTGGATGCGCTGCTCACGGGCCGCGTGTCCGCGCCCTCACCGGAGACGCGCCGGGCGCGGGCCGCGCGCTTCACCTGGAGTGCCCACGCGCGCACGGTGCTGGACGCGTACCTGCATCGCCTTGACCGCCCCGGGCGGGTCTGATTCGGTCGCTCCCGCGTGCGCATCCTGTTCCTCAACCCCGTGGGAATCCTGGGCGGTGCCGAGCGCGCACTCGTGGATCTCCTCGCGTGCCTGCGCACGCTGGAGCCTGGCCTGTCGCTGCACCTCATCGCGGGCACGGACGGGCCGCTCGTGGAGACGGCTCGGAGCCTCGGTGTGGAGGCCCGCGTGCTCGCCCTGCCCGACCGACTCTCCGCGCTCGGGGACAGCGGTCTGCGAGAACAGGGGCGCGCCGGTCTCCTTCGCTTCGCGCGTGAAATCGCCCCCACGCCGATGCTGCTGACCCGCTACGGACTCGACCTGCGGCGCGCGGTGCGCGACGTGGCGCCGGACCTGCTGCACTCCAATGGCATCAAGACCCACCTGCTGAGCGCTGCCACCGCCGGACTGCCGATTCCGCGCGTGTGGCACGTGCACGACTTCCTGGGGGAGCGTCCGCTCGTGCGGCGCGCGCTCTCCGCACTGCATCCGCTGGCCTCGGCCGCCATCGCGAACTCGCAGGCCGTGGGTGACGACGCGCGCACGGTGCTCGGGAACGTGCCCGTCCACGTCGTACCCAATGGCGTGGACGTGGAGCGTTTCTCCCCGGGCCCGGGGGACGGCGCGCACCTGGACACGCTGTCCGCGCTGCCTCCCGCGCCTCCGGGCACGCTGCGCGTGGGGCTCGTGGCCACGTACGCGCGCTGGAAGGGACACGACGTCTTCCTGGAGGCCGCGGCCCTGCTGGCGCGTCAGGCTCCGTCGCTGCCCGTGCGCTTCTACCTCGTGGGCGCGCCCTCTACCGCACGGCAGGCTCGCAGTTCACCGACGCGGAGCTGCGCGAGCAGGTGGAGCGCCACGGCCTCACGGGTCGCGTGGGCTTCGTGCCCTTCCAGCCCGACCCCGCCCGCGTCTACCGGGCCCTGGACGTCTTCGTGCACGCGAGCACCCGCCGCGAGCCCTTCGGCCTCACCATCGCGGAGGCGCTCGCCTGTGGCCGGGCCGCCGTCATCTCGAAGTCGAGCGGCGCGGCCGAAGCGCTCCGGGACGGCGAGGACGTCCTGGCCATCGAACCCGGCGACGCGAACACGCTCGCGGCGGCCCTGCGCCGGCTGCTGGAGGACGAAGCCTTGCGAGACACCCTGGCCCGCGCGGCCCGCCACACCGCCGTGCGCCGCTTCTCCCGCGAGCGCTACGCCCGCGACATCCTCCAGGTGTACCGGAGCCTCGTCCCGGCGCGAGGCACCCCATGATGCGTCCCCGGAAGCTCGTCACTGTCTCGCACTCGTACGTCGTCACGCTCAACCGGCGGCTGGCCAACGAGATGACCCGCGTGGGCGCGGGCCGCTGGGACGTCACCGCCGTGGCGCCGAGCACCTTCCACGGAGACCTGGGCCCGCTGGTGCTCCAGCGCGACGCCAGCGAGGCCGTGAACCTGGAGGCCGTGCGCGTCTTCTTCAGCCGCTCGCTGCACGGCTTCGTCTACGGGCCGCGGCTGCGCGCGCACCTGTCAAAGGGCGTGGACCTGGTGCACCTGTGGGAGGAGCCCTACGTGCTCTCCGGCCTGGAGGTGGCGCTGATGACGCCCGCCCACGTGCCGCTCGTCTTCTGCACGTTCCAGAACCTGGCCAAGCGCTATCCCCCACCCTTCGCGCAGGCCGAGCGCTTCGTCGTGCGCCGGGCCGCGGGGTGGATCGCCTGGGGCCAGACGGTGCACGACACGCTGCTCACCCGGCCTGGCTATGAGCAGCGCCCCTCGCGCTTCATCCCCGTGGGCGTGGACGTGGAGCACTTCCGCCCGGATCCGGAGGCGGGCCGCGCCTTCCGCGAGCGCCTGGGCTGGACGTCCGAAGGCCCGCCCGTGGTGGGCTACCTGGGGCGCTTCGTGCCGGAGAAGGGCCTGCGGCTCCTCATGGATGCGCTCAACACCCTGAGCACGCCCTGGCGCGCCCTCTTCGTCGGCGGAGGCCCGCTGGAGGTGGAGCTGCGCGCGTGGGCGGAGCGCTACGGAGACCGCGTGCGCATCGTCACCGGAGTGAAGCACGCGGAGGTGCCCCGCGCGCTCAACGCCATGGACGTGCTCTGCGCGCCCAGCCAGACGACGCCCGCGTGGAAGGAGCAGTTCGGCCGCATGCTCGCGGAGGCCTTCGCGTGTGGCGTGCCCGTGTTCGCCAGCGACTCCGGAGAGATTCCGCACACCGTGGGCGAGGCAGGGCGCATCCTGCCGGAGTCCTACGCCCCGGCCTGGACCACCGCGCTCGCGGAGCTGCTGGAGAGTCCCACCCAACGCCAGGACCTGGCCACGCGAGGCCGCGAGCGAGCCGTGTCCCGCTTCGCCTGGCCGGTGGTCGCGAAGGCGCACCTCGACTTCTTCGAACAGGTGCTCCAGCGCGGCACGTGAGGCTCAAGCCTCCAGCCGCGCCACCACCGCCGCCGCCATCGCGTCCCACGTCCAGGTGCGCAGCTCCGACGACAGCGCGGCCACGGCGGGCATCCAGTCCCCACCCCGGGCCCGCCATTCCTCCAGGCGCCGCACCAGCTCGCCGGAGTCCTCGGGGTCGTCCAGCAGCAGCCCCTGGAGCGAGGACGGATAGCGCTCCGCCACGCCCGCCGAGCGGCTCACCAGCGCGGGGATGCCCACGCACAGCGCTTCGTGCACGCCCAGGCCATAGGATTCATAGCGCGTGGGTGCCACCAGCAATTCCGCGGCGGCCAGCAGCCGGGGCACGTCGTCGCGGAAGCCCAGGAAGCGGATCCGCTCGCCCAGGCCCTGCTCACGCGCCGCGCGCTCCCAGCGCTCCCGCTCCGCGCCCGTCCCCACCACGCCCAGGTCCACGTCCCACTCGCGTCGCGCGCAAAGCCGGGCCCACGCGTGGAAGAGCGTGTCGAAGCCCTTGCGCCGGTCCCCCAGCGCGCCCACGAACAGCGCCATCCGCCGCTCTTGAGACCAGCCCAGGGACGCACGGGCCTCGCGCCGCAGCGCGGGGGACGTGGACGGGAAGCGCGCGGGGTCGCCGCCCAGGTACACGACGTGGACGCGCGAGGCCTCCACGCCCGTGGCGGCCAGCAGGTCCTGCCGCGTGCGCTCCGAGTTCGCCAGGATGATGCGAGCCCGGCGCAGCGCGCGTTGCTCGCGGCGCAGGTACACGCGGTGGCTCACGTGGCCCTTGAGCCTGCGCAGCGGATTGCCGGCGGCTTCGGGCACGTGCGCGGCGTGGACGTAGTGGACCCAGTTGGCGGCGGCGACCTCGCAGTTGCCGCCGTTGGCCACCACCTGTCCGCCTTGCGCCAGCGTGCGCGCGGCCCAGAAGCGCCCCACGGCGTCGAGCAACGGCTCGCCCAGCAGGTACGCGTTCGCGGGCTTGGGCACGCGGACGAAGCGCACGTTGGGGTAGCGCAGGAGCGAGTCCGCCACGCGGTACGCCACGAGCCGCACGGGCCCGCCCTGGCGCGCGAGCCAGTCCGCCAGCGCGAGGTTCGCGCGGTCCATGCCCCCGGTGGAGACGAAGTCACCGGCGATGAGGGTGTACGGCCGCATTCCGGTTCCAGTACGCGCTGAAGAAGGCCGCGTTGAGCAGCCAGAACTCCATGCCCATCTGGCTCATGAAGAACTGATAGCTGAAGGTCTGCGCGAGCGCGCCCAGGTCATACGCGAAGAGGAGGCTGCCCCAGAGCCAGAACTCGCCCCGCGAGTCATCGCGGCGCCGCGCCACCTGGAAGCCCCACCCCAGCGTCGCCAGCAGCGCGAGCGGATAGCAGACCATCCCCAGCCAGCCGCCGTCATAGGCCCAGGCCGTCCACTGGATTTCGGCCCAGAGGGGCGGGCTCGCGCGGTCGCTGTTGTCGCCGAAGTAGGCGTTGGCCATGCCGTAGCGGCCCAGGCCCGCGCCCAGGGGGAACTCCGGAAGCACCTCAGCGAACGTGCTGTCGAGGAAGCGGCCCCGGTTGGACTGATACACCTGCGTGGGGTCGGAGGCCGTGAGCGTGCTCCAGCGCGCCAGCACCGCGTCGCCGCCGACCGCGACGGCCCAACCGAAGGCCACCACCGCGAAGCCGCCCACGACCGAGGCCAGCGTCACCAGGCGCACCCAGCGGCCACTCACGGTGAGCACCAGCCCGAAGGCCGCCATGCAGACCAGCAGCGTCACCGCCGCGACGCGCACCTGTCCCAGGTAGAGGCAGATGAGCCCGATGCCGATGCCCGCCGCGCCCAGCACCTTCCGGGACAGGCCCTGGCGGCTGAGCAGGAACGCACCGCCGAGCAGCACCGAATAGAAGGCGCCGGTGGAGGCACCGCCCGGGACGTCCGTCAGGCCCATGGGGCGGAACACGCGCGCACCGCTCGCGGTCTCGAACTGGAGGCTGCGCACGTAGCCCTCGCCCTGGCTTTCGACCATGGCGGACAGGGCGGGCTGGAAGCGGCCGGGGAAGGACACCTGGAGAATGCCCAGCGAGGCGCTCACGACGTTGAACAGGAAGAGCAGCAGGACGACGCGTCCGAACAGCTTCGCGTCGATGCGCAGGCGGCTCGCCCAGAAGAGGGGCGCGAACACGGACACCTGGATGCCCAGCTGCGCGGCCGCGGCCAGTGGGGTGTTGGTGCCGGGGTGGAAGAAGTTCAGCGCGGTGAGCCCCGCCGACGCGAGCAGGAACGGCATCGCCGGGTGCTTGAGGCGAGGGCCCTTCACCAGCACGAGCAGCGCCAGGCTCGTGCCGAACGACAGGATGCGGAACACCACGCGCACCGGCGCCAGCGCCTCCATCAGCAGCGCGAGCTGGCAGACGAAGAGCAGCGCGATGAACGCCACCACCACATGGCCAGAACCCAGCAGTCCCGTGGACGCCGTCGCCGGAGTGGATGAGGGCTGCACCGCGGGCTGCGGCGCGCGGCGCACGTAGCGCTGGTGCAGCACACCGGGGCCCTGGAGCCGCGGGCGCGGGGTGGATGCGGAGCGGGCCTCCTTCACGGCACAGGCTCCCGCGCCACGGAGCGCACCGCGTCCGCCAGAGCGTCCAGGAACGCGGTCGGCGCGCTCAGCGCCCGTGCGCGAGCAGGTCCACCGCCGCCCAGCGTCCGCCGCGCCGATTCATCTTCGATGAGCCCGCGCAGCGCCAGGGCCAGCGCCTCCGGCTTCGGAGGCACGAGCACGCCACACGACGCATCGACGATCTCCAGCGGCCCACCCAGCGCGGTCGTGACCACGGGAAGCCCGGCGTAGAGCGCCTCCACGAACACCAGTCCAAAAGGCTCTGGCCCGGTGTTGGGCTGACAGTGCACCTCCGCCGCGCGCAGCAGCCGGGGCACATCCGAGCGCTGCCCCAGGAAGCGCACCCGGTCCCCGAGCCCCAGGGCCACGGCCTGGGCCTTCAAGCCCGCTTCGTAGGAGACCTCCTCCGGACGCTGCGCGCCGCCAGCGAACCACGCCTTCCAGCGCGGAACCTGTCGCAGCCGGCCCAGCGCTTCGAGGAGCAGCCGCTGCCCCTTCCACTCCTGCATGCGGCTGGTATGGACGATGACGACCTCCGTCGGATCCGCGCCCAGCTCGCCTCGGAGCGAGGAGCGCTCGGAAGCCGTGAGGCCAGGGCCGCCGTCACGAACGGGAGGATGGAGCACGCGCCACGGCGTGCGCGGATACACACTGCGCAGCGTGCTCGCGGTGTAGCGGCTGTTGCACAGCGCCAGGTCCGGCACGGTGACCCGGGCCCACCGTTCCGCCCAGTGCGTCCCCGAGAGTGCGTCGTGCTGGAAGAAGATCAACGGCACGCCAGCCGTGCGCACCACCGGCCCGAAGAGGGCTTGAGGCCACGCCGCGTGACACACCACCGCGTCGAACGCCTCCCGCTGGAGCAGCGCCATCAGCGAGCGGCGCGCCTCCCAGACCCGCCAGGGGCGGCTCACCTTCGCCGGCCCCAGCAACGTCAGCGGTGCGCCCGCCGCGCGAAGCTCCTCCGCGATGCGCCCCTCGAAGCAGAGCGCGAACGCATGCACCGCGCCGTCAGCACGGTCCGATTGAGCGAGCGCCATCGTGCGCAGCAGCGTCTCGACACCCCCGTACAGATTGCCGCTGGAGACGTGCAGGACGCGCAGCGAAGCACCGTCTGGTGCATGCGGCTCGCGCGAGGAGCGACCTCCGCCCGCCGCCTGACTGTCACGATGGGACTCGCGCGACCCGTGCATGCGCGGACCTTCAGCGCCCACCCGCGACGTGCCGGACGGAGGCATCGCTCCGCTCCTCCGCCACGGGCCGGCGTCCGAGCGCCTCCGCGTACAGCTCCAGGCTGCGCGACGCCATCACGTCATGGGCGAACTCCGCCCGCGCACGCTCCTGCGCCCCACGCGACAGCCGTTCCCGCAGGCCCGGCTCCTCCACCAACCGCCGGGCCGCCGCCGCCAGCGCCCGCGCATCCCCCACGGGCACCGTGAGCCCGGTGCGCTCGTGCTGGCTCACCCACGCCACACCGGAGTCCGGCACGGCGGTGTTGAGCACGGGCAGCCCGCTCGCCAGGGCCTCCACCTGCGACAGGCCATACGCCTCGCTGCGCGCGTTGCTCGGGAACCACAGCGCCGTCGCGGCCCGGTACGCGCCCGCGAGCGCCTCCGGCGACAGGTACCCCGCCCACGTCACGCGGTCCTCGATGCCCAGCGCCCTGGCCCTCGCGCGACCTTCGTCCGCCAGCGGCCCCTCGCCCACGATGACCAGCCGCCCCGGCGCGTGCACCAGCGCCTCCAGCGCCGTGAACAAGCCCTTGTAGTAGACGAGCCGCCCCACCATCAGCCACAGCGGCCCGCCCGCCGCCTCCGCCGTCCACCGCGCCCGGGCCTCGCGCGCCTCCGCGGAGGGATGCAGGTACGCGTCCAGCTCGATGCCCAGCGGTAGCACCCGCACCTTCGACTTGAACGTGGACAGGAGCGACGAGCCGCGCACGTACGCGTCGCTCGTGGCCAGCAGCCGCGCCGCGCGCGAGTACAGCATCCACTCGAAGGGACGGAACAGCGCCCCCGCGACCTTCTGCCGGATGATGTCGCTCTGGTGCGTCACCACCACCGCGGGCAGGCGCGGTATGGCATCCAGCGCCAGCACCATGCTCGGGTTGGGGACGTGCAGGTGCACCACGTCCACGCCCCGCGCCAGCGCCCGCCGGAGCACGAACGGCAGCGACGGCATCACGTCCATGCGCGCCACGGACGCAAGCCGTCCCAGCCGCACCACGCGCACCGGCCCATCCCACTCCTCACGCGTGGGGCTGCGCCCGTGGAACTCGTGGCTCGTGCCGGTGCCATCCACCGAGTGGTTCGCGCACAGCACCTCCACCTGCGCGCCCAGCGCCGCCTGCGCCCGCGCCAGCGTTCGCACGTGCGCCTCCATGCCGCCGGAGGCCGGAGGGTAGAACTTCCCCAGGTGCAGCACCCGCAGGCCCGCGCCCTTCACGACGGCGCCACCCCGCCCTTGGGCTCGTCCTGCGTCGGGCCATAGCCCTGGTAGCCCAGGTACGTGTCGCCGTAGCGCGGCTGCCGCAGGTCCACGTCGTTGAGGATGGCGCCGAACATCCGCGCCTGCACGTCCGCCAGCGAGCGCAGCGCGCGCTTCGCGGCGCCCCGGTCCGTGCGGCCCGCCTTGAGCACCATCACCACGCCGTCCGCCTGCGTGGCCAGCACCGCCGCGTCCACGACGGCGTTGAGCGGCGGGCTGTCCAGGATGATGCGGTCGAACTTCTCCCCGGCCTGGCGCAGCAGCTCCTTGAAGGCGCGCGTGTGCAGCAGCTCCGCCGGGTTCGGCGGCAGCGGGCCACACGGCAGCACGAAGAGGTTGGGCACCTCCGTGCTCTTCACCGCCTTGTCCAGCGAGCCCTCGCCCACCACCAGCGAGCTGATGCCCAGGTCGTTGGGCACGCCGAACGCGCGGTGCAGCCGCGGCCTGCGCATGTCCGTGTCCAGCAGCAGCACGCGGTTGCCGCTCTGGGCCATGGCCACGCCCAGGTTGATGCACGTGGTGGACTTGCCCTCCTGCGGGCCGCTGGACGTCACCACCAGCGTCTTGCAGGGGTGGTCTGGCGACATGAACAGGAGATTGGTGCGCACCGCGCGGCAGCACTCCGCCACCGCCGAGCGCGGCGCGCGGTGCACGTACAGGTCGCGGTCGCCCGGCGCCTTCGTGGCCTCCATGCGCGGCACCACGCCCAGGAACGCCAGGCCCAGCACGTCCTCCACGTCCGCCTGCGACGTGACGCTGTTCTCCAGCATCTCCAGGAACAGCGCCACGCCCAGCCCCAGCAGCAGCCCCATCACCCAGCCCACCATCAGGTTGCGCCGCGTGTGCGGCCGCACCGGCACCAGCACCGGCTGCGCGGCGTCCAGCACGCGCACGTTGCTCGTGCGCAACAGCCCCGACAGCTCGATGTCCTTCAGCCGCTTGAGCACCAGCTCGTACAGGCGCTGGTTGTTGTCCGACTCGCGCTGGAGCCGCCCGTACTCGATGGCCTTCTTGTTCACCTGGAAGGCCTCGGCCTTCGTCTCGTCCAGGAGCTTGTTGAGGTTCTTCTCCTCGCCCTGCGCCTCCGCCAGCTGCGTCTCCGCGGAGCGCACCACGTTGGTCAGGCTCTTGAGCAGGTCCGCGCGCACGACGTCCAGTTTGCGGTTGCACTCCAGCAGCTTCGGGTGCTCCGGCAGGTAGCGCTCGGTCAGCTCCGCGCACGCGGCCTTCTGCTCGCCGTAGCGCGACTTCAGGTCCTGGATGGGACCGTCCTTCGCGCCGGGCACGGCCTCCGCCCACGTCTCGTCGTTGCCGGCGTCCTTGCGCAGCCGGTGGATGGCGTCCACGCGCGCCTGCTGCGCCGCGATGCGCGTGCGCACCTCCGTGAGCTTCAGGTTGTAGGAGTTGATCCGCTCGCTGACGATGGACAGCCGCGACTCCAGCGACGTGGACAGCATGTCCGCGTCCTTCTTCAGGTCGTAGACGGCCATCTCGCCGGCCTTGGACTGGCGGCCCAATTCATCCAGGCGCCCCTCCAGCCACGCGCGCGCCTCCTCCGTGGTGCGCAGCTTGAGCGCCAGGTTCTCCGCCATGTACGCGGCGGCCACCTCGTTGGAGAGCAGCGCCGCACGCGCGGGGTCCACGTCCTCCACGCCAATGTTCATCACCCGCGAGTCCTTGCCGGGCACCACCTGGATGCGCGAGCGCAACAGGCCCACCGCGTCCGCGCCCTCCAGCGCCTTCGCGCGCTCCGCGGGGTCCTGGTTCGCCGGCAGGCCCAGGAAGGCCGCGTCCCTGGAGAGCCCCAGCCGGTCCACCACGCGGCTGGCCACCGCGCGCGAGGTGATGATCTCGCTCTGCGTGGCGTAGTACTCCTTGTTGAACCAGTAGTTGCTGCGCTCCTCCCCCATCACCTCCTTCACCTCGCCGTCGAGGATGCGCGGCGCGGTGACGTCGATGATGAGCGAGGTGCTGGCCGCGTAGATGCGCGGCTGCCGGAGCGTCCAGGCCGCCGTGAGCGCCGTGACGGCCAACGCCACCCCGAGCATCACCCACCGCCGGCGCCACACACCCCGCAGCCGGTGCATCACGCTCGCGGACGTCGCGCCGGGAGCCCCACCGGCCGGGTCCAACACCGTTCCTTCCACGTCGCGTCTCTCCGGAACTGGCTGCCGCGGGCGGTCTCCGCCGGCCCGTAGACCGCCGGACCCGACCTGCACCCACATCGCGCTGGGGGGAATAACAGGCGGAGCGTGCAACGGGCCGGGCGGGTTGTCCATCCGACCGACGCCGCCTGGATGCCCCTCGTCCATCCGTTCCGGTCCGCGAACGCGCACCCTGGAAGCGCCTGTGGTAGTGAGCGGCGCCATGGTTCCTGCTCTTTCCGTCGTCCTGCCCTTCACCCCCGCGACCGCCGCCGCCGCCGCCCGGTTCGCCAACGCGCTCTCCGGTCAGGCCCAGGTCGTCCTCGCGGGTGAAGGTCCGGTGGACGTCACGCCCGGTCCCAACGTCCACGTCCTCGCCGCCCAGGGCGGCAAGGGGGCGGCCATCCGCGCCGCGCTGCCCCACGTCACCGGCACGCACACGGTGCTCCAGGACCCGGACGCCGCCTACTCGCCGGACAGCTACGACGCCCTGGTGCAGCCCCTGCGCGACGACACCGCCGACGGCGTCTTCGGCCGGCGCTCCGGCATGTCGCCGGAGATGGTGGCCGAGCGCGCGCTGGGCGGCATCACCCGCTTCGTCACCGACGTGGCCCTGACGGATCCGCTCACCGGCCTGCGCGCCTTCCGCACGGAGGCGCTGCGCTCCATCCAGCTCACCAGCGATGACGACGCGGTGGACGCGGAGCTGGTGGTGAAGCTGGCCGCGCAGCTCTTCCGCCTCACGGAGGTGCCCCTGCCGCCGCTGCAGGCCGTGCCGCGCCGCCCGGCCTCCGCGCACCTGGCCCGCCTGCGCACGCTGGTGCGCTACGCCACCGTGCGCGACGACGCGGACAACCAGCACGAGGGCTACTCCACCCTGGAGCGCATGGACGGCGCCACCCACTACAACCAGTGGCTGGGCCGCCGCTTCCGCGAACACATGGGCCGCCGCGTGCTGGAGATTGGCGCCGGCATCGGCACCATCACCCGCGAGCTGGAGGGCGGCGCGGAGCACCTGGTCGCGCTGGAGGTGGAGCGCTTCTACGTGGACCGCCTGAAGAACATGTTCCGCGGCAAGCCCCACGTGCGCCCCTACCTGTCCGACGTGGCGCTCGCGGACTGGGAGTCGCTGAAGGCGGAGAACCTGGACACCATCGTGCTGTCCAACGTGCTGGAGCACATCCCGGACGACGCGTCCGCGGTGCGCCGCTTCCGCCAAATCCTCCAGCCGGACGGCCGCGTGCTCATCCTCGTGCCGGCGCTGCCGCAGCTGTTCGGCGCCATCGACGAGGCCGTGGGCCACTACCGCCGCTACACCCCGGAGTCCCTGCGCGCGGTGCTGGAACAGAACGGCTTCCGCGTGGACACGCTGGAGTGGATGAACCTCGTCGGCCTGCCGGGCTGGTTCGTCAACAGCCGCCTCTTGCGCCGCCGCGCGGTGCCCAAGCTCCAGCTCAAGCTCTACGACACGCTGGCGCCCCTGTTCGCCCAGGCCGAGCGCCAGGTGAAGCTGCCCGTGGGCATGAGCCTGTTCGCCGTCGGCCGCGCCGTCTGATGCCCGCGTGAGCGCCGCGCCCCACCCCACCCCGCCGCAGGACAACGCGGCTCCGGCGCCCCCCACCGTGGCGCCCGCGCCCCGCGCCCCCGGTCTGCCGAGGGCGGTGTGGGCCACGGTGGCGGCGCTCTACGTGGTCCTCTTCCCGTACCACCCGGGCCTGCGCTCGCCCAACGAGCTGTGCCGCCTGTGGCAGACGCGCGCCCTGGTGGAGGACGGGACGCTGGAGATCAACCGCGCCCTGCGCGACTACGGCCCGGTGGGCGACCTGTCGGTGATGGACGGGCGCTACTACCCGTCCAAGGCGCCGCTGCTGTCCTTCGCCGCGGTGCCCGTGTACGCGGCGCTGCGAGCCGTGGGCGGCGGCCACCGCTACGCCGTGCCGGAGGTGCCGCTCGTCTTCTTCAGCCGCCTCTTCCTCACGGTGCTGCCCACGCTGGGGCTCTTGTGGGGGGTGCGGCGCTTCCTCAACGCGTTCCTGTCGCCCGTCGTCGCGGACGGCGTCACGGTGACGTACGCGCTGGGCTCGCTCGCGTTCAGCTACTCGCTGCTCTTCATGAGCCACCAGACGACGGCGGTGCTGCTCTTCGCGGGCTTCTACGCGCTCTGGCGGCTGTCGCGGGGCGAGTGGCGCGAGCGAGGCTACGTCGTCGCCGGCGCGTGCGCGGGCGCCACCGTCGCCGCCGAGTACACCGGCGCGCTGGGCGTGCTGGGGCTCATCCTCTACGCCGTCCTCACCGTGCTGGGCACGCCCGAGCCGTGGGCCGCGCGGTGGAAGAAGCTGGGCCGGGCCACGGGGCTCGCGGTGCTGGGCGCGCTGCCTTTCATCGTGGCGCTGGGGCTCTACCACCAGGCCACCTTCGGGCACCCGCTGGAGACGGGCTACAAGCACCTCAACGACGCGGCCTACCAGCCGTGGCACCTGGGCGGCTTCCTGGGCATCCGCACGCCGGATCCGCGCGCCTTCACGCTGTCGTTCTTCTCCCCGCTCCGGGGCCTCTTCACGCTGTCGCCGTTCCTGCTGCTCGCGCTGCCCGGCCTGGTGCTGCTCAAGCGCCTGGGCCGCACGTCCCTGGAGGCGCGCGCCCTCTTCTGGATGTCCGTGGCGACGCTCGCGGGCTACACCTACTTCACCTCGTCGTTCACCTACGACTCGTGGGGCTGGACGACGGGGCCCCGCCACCTCACGGGGCTGGTGCCCTTCCTGCTCCTGCCCGCGGGGCTGGTGCTGGAGCGGCTGCGCGGCGCCGGCCGGCCGGTGCTGTCCGGCATCGCGGCCATGCTGTGCGCGGTGTCCGTGCTCGTCACCGGCCTGGCCACCTTCGTCAACTACATCCCGGACGACGTCTCCACCCCCGTGCTCGCGCTGGCCCGGCCGCTGCTCCTGGACGGCTACCACCCGCCCAACCTCCTCGCCTTCCTGGGCCTGCCCACTGCGCTCGCGGGCGCGGTGCTGTTCGCGGCGCTCGTCGCCGTGGCGGCGTTCGTCTTCGCGACGCTGGGCCGGGACGCGGCGGGACGCGCGGTGGCACCGGCGGCCTGGGCGGCGGGGCTCGCGACCCTGGCGGTGCTCGCGAGCGCGCAGGCGCTGTTCACCCGGAATGACCCAGCGGACCGGAACGCGGTGCGCTTCCTGGAGTCCGTCTGGCTCCAGCCGCCCGGCCGCTCCGCCACACCCTTCTGGCCCCGCGCCGGTTCCTGAGCGCGTGGCTATACTGGGGCTCCCCCTCCCCTCGGAGACCGTGCATGACGACGCGGTGGTTCCTGCTCACCCTCCTGCTGTGCGCCCCGGCCGTATCCCACGCGGAGGACACCGCGGCCCTCTGGGACAAGAGCTGCAAGAACTGCCACGGCCCGGATGGCCGCGCGCAGACGCGCATGGGCCAGAAGGAGTCCATCCCCGACATGACCCGCGCCGCCTGGCAGAAGGCCGAGTCGGACGCCGACATCCGCGCCGTGATCGCCAACGGCTCCTCCCACAACCCCAGGATGAAGGCCTACAAGGACCGGCTCTCCCCGGAGCAGCTGGACGCCCTGGTGCGATACATCCGCACCTTCAAGCCCCAGGGGAAGGCTCCGTGAATAACCCCTCGCGTCCAGGCGTCGTGGGGAGTGGGAGAATTGGAGCCGCCATGAAGACCCTCACCGTCGCCCTCGTGTTCTGCCTGTCCATGGTCAGCCTCTTCACGTCGGTGCGCGCCGACGCCAATGCCTTCCCCCGCCTGGAGCCGGGCGTCTCCCAGCCGGTGGCGCTGATGCCCAAGGGCGGCGACGGCAAGGGCGGTGGCAAGGGCGGCGGCGACGGCGGCAAGGGCGGCGGCGAGGAGGACGAGGAGGAGTACCGCCAGCAGCCCCGCGCCCTCTCCCAGAAGGCCGCCCTGGAGCTGGTGGACCCCGGCGTCCTGGACGACATGCTCCGCCTGCGCGCCGCCGTGCGCGGCGGCCAGCGCTGAGGCCGGGCGCCGACAGCGGCGCACCTCGCAAGAATGAGGGGGGTTCGCAAACTTTGCGCAGCCCCCTGACGTCAAACGGCACCCACCTTTCCGCGCGCTCCCCTCATTCCGGCGGGTTGAGCGGCGGAATTCCCGGCACGAAGCTTGCTGCTCCGGGGCTCCCAAGCCGTGCCTCCCCCCAGGGGCACGTGAAGGAGCTCCCCGATGGTGCGTCGCCCAACCCTCCGCCGTCAGTCCCGTGGCTTCACGCTCCTGCTCGCGCTGGGCGTGGTCGCGGTCGTGACGATGGCGGTGATGCTCAGCTACAGCGTGGTGGGCCGCGAGGCCGACACCCAGGCGGACACCCGCCGCAAGAAGCAGGCGTTCTTCGCCGCCGAGGCAGGGCTCGCCGAAGGGCGCGAGACGGTGCGGCTGCTCCTGACCAACAACGGGAACAACTCCACGATGGGCCTGCCCGCCGCGCTGGGAGGGGCGGTCCCGGTGAGCGACATCCCCGCGCTCGCCGCCGCCAATCCCCCCTGGTACGAGCTGCTGCCCGGGACGGGGGGAGGCAACTGGAACAACTACACCGTCCTCAAGGCCAACCTGAGCGCGTCTGAAGTCCCCGCCGGTGTGGACTACCCGGAGCAGAACAACGTGCGCTACCGCGTCTTCGTCCGGGACGACGCGGACGACGACCAGAACACCGTCGACAGCAACCGCCAGCTGTGGATCCTCGCCGTGGGCGAGGTGACCACGGCGAGCGGCCGTCCCACGCGCTCCATGGTCCAGGCGCTGGTGACCAACGCGACCGGTGAGTCCATCTTCGCGCCCGGCTGCATCACCAAGGGCTGCGGCCCGGACATGACCTACAACAACCCCACGGACCAGAAGTCGCCCGATGGCGTCACCATCACCCTTCCGTGACCTCGTCTCTCCCCACGAGCCCCCCATGAAACGCCTGATTCCCCTGCTGCTCCTGCTCCCGGTGGTCGCCAGCGCCCAGGAGCGAGGCGAAGTGGCCTTCAACAAGGCCTGCGCGCAATGCCACCAGGCCCGGACCCCGACGGAGAACCGCGTGGGGCCGCTCGGCGTCCGCAAGCCCGTGGGCCCCTACATGGACCAGGTGCTGCGCAAGAAGACCCTGGTGGAGGTCCGCACGTGGGTGGAGTCCCCCCACCAGATCAACCCGAAGACGAACTGCGACACGCGCCTGCTGTCGCGCGATGAGCTGGACGCCCTCACCGGCTTCCTGTCCACCGTGGTGGTGCCGCCGTCGCCGCCGCGCCGGATGCGGCTGCGCAAGCAGCTGGTGGAGCAGGTGACGGAGCGCAAGGCGCGTGACAAGGCCAAGGCCGAAGCGAAGGCGAAGAACCAGCCGACGAACCAGGGGAAGCAGTGATGCGCACGCTCTTTCAACGAACCCTCACGGCGATGCTGCTGACGGTCGCGATGCCCTCGCTGACCCACGCGCAGAAGCTCTGCCAGGACGACCTGTCCAGCGACAAGCAGGGCACCTTCAAGCTGGGCCCTGACGGCCTCACCGTCCAGAACAACACCATCGAGCTGCGCGACGACGGCCGGCTCCAGCTCTACACCAGCCTCAAGCGGCTGGACGCGGAGAACATCACCTTCCCGTTCGACCAGAACGTCACCATCGACTACGTGTACGAGTCCGCCGGTGCGTCGCACTCGCTTGGCTACATGTACATGAAGGACGTGGTGGATGCGGGCTACGCGGACGCCGTCACCCACCAGCTGCTCGACAAGAACGGCAACGGCATCGCCGACCTGCACGAAGCCATCTACAACCTGACGCCGGACGACGACACCACGTTCCCGGCCGCGCGCCGGTACATCGGCAAGGCGCGGCGCTGCGACAAGTCCTTCATGTCCGGTGGCAAGAAGTACATGGAGCCCGACCTGGCGATGAAGGGCGACTGCAAAGCGACCTTCAGGGCGAGGACGGACGTGACGGACGGGCGCCCGGGCCGCGCCGACTCCAGCGCCTACAACATCAACAACGACTGGATCGGCGTCAACGACGTCGGCGGCACCGACGGCGACCGCGGCCTGTTCAAGTACATCCCCAACCTGCTGGAGCCGGCCGCGCCGGAGAACGACTTCGAGGGCCTGGGGCGCATGGTCTTCCTGCTGGCGGACGATGACTCCGACAAGGGCGTCACGCGCAACCTCGGCCCTGTCGCGGACGCCACCGAAGACAACGACGGCGTGCCGGACTACAACGTCTCCCAGTACGACTTCCGGGGCCTCAAGCTCCCCGCGCCTCCGTCCGGCGATCCGGACTACGTCAACTACAACAACATCAATACCGGTGACCGCCGGGTCAACCTGGGCCTCGTCGAGGGTGGCAAGGAGATCGTCTTCTTCGCCGTCGTCTACTACGACGCCAACCACAACACGGACGCCGACACGGTCGCCCCCTGCCTCAAGCGCAAGCCCTACACGGGCGACCCCGCCGAGGACGGCAAGTGCCTGCTGCACCTGCAGACGTCCATCTCCGTGTTCTTCTCCAAGGCCACCTGGAACCTGGACCAGAACTTCAAGGCGCCCGTCGACAACAAGGTGGCGGAGCGCAACATCGGCTGCGGCTACTCGGACAGCTGCAACTCGCCCACGGACTCGGAAGCCTGCGGCATCGTGAACACGAGCAAGAAGGCGTGCGGCTGGCTGGATCAGGACACGCTCAACCGCCTGGACACGCCGGCGTACAAGAACCTGAAGATGCCCCTGGAGGGCGTGACCGTGGCGGCGCCGGGCTCGGAGCTCACCGACCCGGATGCGGCGAAGGCCCTGGCCAGCATGAACTACATGCCCCACGTCATCGTGGGCGCGCCCACCACGGACCCCTTCCGGTGGATCCTCGGGTTCGAGGACCTCAACGGCGGCGGTGACCGCGACTTCAACGACATCGTGTTCATGATCAACAAGGAGAACGGCGGTGGCGCCAAGTCCACCACGGTGTCCGCGGACGTCATGAACAACGAGGGTGACCAGCTGGGCCCGAACTTCACCATCACCAAGGTCCGCTTCCGCCGCCAGGACGACGTCGCTCCGTACGCGGGCATCCCGCCCGCGGGCATCCGCACCAAGCCCGCCTGCACGGGGACGAGCTGCCCCGCCGTCACCGCCTGCACGAAGGCGCCCTGCTGGACCGAGGAGGTCATCGGCGCCTGCACCGCGAGCGGCGTGAAGCCCACCATCACCTATTCCATCGCCGTGGACTGCCGCGTGCTGGACGGCGCTGGCGTGTACCAGCCCAACCCGACCCCCACGTGGGTGCCGGTGCCGCTCAACAACGACAAGGAGTACCCCGACCAGGAGGTGGAGATTGACATCCTGGCGCTGGGCCTCACCGGGTCGCAGCTGTGCTGGAAGGTGGACATCAGCAGCCCCAGCGAGCTGTGCCGTCCCATCATCGACAACGTCGACATCGGCTATCAGGCGGTGCGCTCCGGCTCCTACGCGCGCTCCAGCCCCAGCACGCTGGGCAACGTCGCCGTCTGGGGCGTGAACGAGACGCCGGGCCAGAACTGGGGCGTGGACTGGAGCAACCAGGGCACCCTGCCCGCGGCCGGAATCCGCACCTATGACGGCGCCAAGGACTTCACCATCCGCGGCCGCCTGTACATGCAGTCGCTCTACGACCCGAACATCACCACCACGACCAACCCCAAGCTGCGCTGGGAGGCCGGCCGCGTGATGGCGCTGTCGATGTCCGGCTCCGCCCGCAAGCTCTACACGATGAACAACTCGGGGCAGCGCAAGGAGGTCAGTGACGTGAACGAGGTGGGGAACCTGCTGCTGCCGGCCTCCTACTGCAACACGTACAGCGAGATCGACGGCCGCTACCTCTACGACATGAACTTCGACAAGACCTGCACCGTCGCCGCGTCGACGGATGCCAGCGCCCCCTACAGCGACCGCCAGTTCCTCATTGACTGGCTGTACGGGTACGAGAACAAGAAGGCCGGTCAGTTCCGCCCCTGGCCCATGGGTGGCATCAACATCTCCACCGTGGCCATGGCGGTCCCTCCGTACCAGGACAACTGGTACCAGAACGCGAAGGGCACCGAGCGGGACACCTACCGCAAGAACTTCATGACGCCCTTGAAGGAGCGGCCCACCCGGGCCTTCGTGGGCACGATGTCGGGCGTGCTGCACTCCTTCAAGGCGGGTGACTTCCGCAACGAGCTGAACGACGGGTGCGTGGGAGGGGCCCAGTTCCGCGGCTACTTCGTCCCGTCGACGTGCCCCAGCGACAAGTCCCAGGCGACCCGCGCTTACGGCGACGGCGACGAGGCCTTCGCCTACATGCCCAACCTGATGCTGAGCCAGTACCGCAACCAGTACGTGCGCTTCCGCAACTCGGGCGTCCTGCCCCGGCCGCAGATGGACGCTTCGCCCAGCATCGCCAACGTGGACCTGGGTGACCGCAACAACTGGGACGCCAGCATCAAGTACACCTGGACGCCCGCGACCACGGAGCAGAAGCAGCAGGGGGCCAAGACGGTGCTCGTCTCCGCCACGGGCAAGACCAGCCCGGTGGTCTTCGCGCTGGACATCACCAACCCGAACGACGGGTGGTACCCGCTGCCGCTGTGGGAGTTCAGCATGGCGGACACGGCGGTGGCGTCCGCCTTCACCGCGGCGATCATCGCCGACACTGACACCCCCAAGACCGTGGTGATGCCGGACAACTCGGGCTCCCGGCACGCGCCGTCCATCGCGCGCATCTCCTGGGGCTCCTCGGCGGACGAGGACCGGCGCTGGGTAGCGGTGGTGGGCACCGACTACGACCCGGGCGACACGCGCGCGGGCGCCGTCTACATCCTCGACATGAAGACGGGCAAGCCGCTCCAGTACGGCTCCGGCCCCGGCGCCGCCAAGTACGCGGGCGTCGTCACCTTCGAGCAGGGCTCCGGCATCGCGGCGGAGACGGCGATGCTGGACCTGAACCAGGACGGCTCCTACGACGTCATGTACGTGCCCACGACGGCCGGCAGCGTCTGGCGCGTCAACCTCAAGGACGTGAGCGCCTCCCGGAAGCTGGGCAGCCAGGTGAAGAAGTGCATGGTGGCCCACGCGGCGTCCGCGCTGGCGGGCCGCCCGGACGCGAACCAGACGCAGCTGGACCTGCAGGAGCTCTACTCCAACATGGCGGTGAAGCTCGTCGCCACGGACTCGGGCCCCGCGGTGCGCTTCTTCTTCGGCACCAGCGACAACCCGGACAAGTACACGGACGGCTACCCGGAGGCGGATCCGAAGAACCCCACGTACCAGTACCACCTGCTCGCCTTCGAGGACCCGGATCCCACCGGCAGCAAGCCGTGCGCGGAGCTCGAGCCGCTGTGGGTGCAGAAGATGGGCCCGGGCCAGAAGCTGTGGGGCGGCGTCGCGCTCAGCTCGGAGAACCTCTACGCCGCGACCGCGGTGGGCACGGCCGCGGACATCTGCAGCCTGGTGGCGGACGCGAAGGGCGAGGCCTACACCGCCAGCCAGTCGAGCGGCGTGCTCGTCGGCGGCCAGGGGGCCCAGCTGGACGGCCACGCCATCTCCTCGCCGGTCGTCCACGACGAGCACCTCTTCGTGCTCACGGCGACAGGTAAGATGAAGGTCAAGGGCGGAGACAACTGGAACAACCAGGCCGGGGCGAGCGGAGTGCCCCGCTCGCAGATCATGATGTGGGAACCGCTGCCCGACGGGAGACTGCCGCAATGAAGCAGCGCGCCTCACGGGGTGTCACCCTGCTGGAAGTCATGGCCACCATGGCCGTCATGCTGCTGGGAGTCGCGGCGGCGATGACCGTGGTGAGCCAGACGACCCGCGCCAACCGCCGCACCCTGACCGCCAACCAGGCGCAGATCATCGCGGAGCAGACCCTGGAGAACATCCTCCAGGAGGGCTGCCAGGGTTCACCGACCTGCGACACCGCGGCGAACCAGACCTTCGACCTGTACCAGACGTCGGAGGGGCTCTTGCGGAACACGGTCCCCGCGGATCCGAAGGTCATCGCGCGCAAGTACACGGTGACCGTGGACGTGGACAACTCCAAGGTCCCCGCCACCATCGAGGACGGCAAGGCCGGTGAGCCGGCCATCACCCGCGGCCTCGTGGGGACCACGGTGGGCACGCTCGTGAACGTGCGGGTGTCGGTGAGCTGGGATGAGCCGGGCGTCCGCGCGGACCGGCAGATGGTGGTCCTCCAGAGTCGAATGGCACCATGAAACCCTCCTCTCTCCGCAACCGGGGCTTCACGCTCCTTGAAGTGATGATCGCCAGCGGCATCGGGGTTATCGTGCTCACCACGGGGCTGGTGGTGGGCACGCAGATGCAGAAGCGCGCCCTGTTCGAGGAACAGACGATGACCGCCCAGGTCACCGGCAGGGCCGTGAAGGAGATGCTCACGCTGGACGTGTCCCGCGCGGGCGCCGGCATGGGCAACACGCCCATCTCCTTCGACACCAACGACGAGCGCTCGGCCATCACGGTCTGGTCCAAGCCGGACCTGAACACGGGCATCGGGACCACGCTGGGCGCGGACGCGACCTTCGAACCGCCGCCCGCCGGGTTCCCGGCCTCGGACGCCCTCCAGCTCTACTGGGGGGACACGAACGGGATGATCACCCTGGCGACCTGCCCGTCGCTGTCCCGGGTCCGCGAAGAGGACGTCGCGACGGGCGTCACCTTCTGCACGCGGCCCAATCCCTCGACGGCCATGGTGGACACCACCAACCCCACGCTCGCGGTGCTCGTCAGCGGGGGCAACAAGAAGGCCTGCCCCGTGCTGGTGGACAGCGTGCAGCAGGCCAGCTCCAAGCTCGTCATCAAGGCGGCGACCGCCCAGGTCCCCCGCTCGGCCCTGTGCGCCAACAAGGACCTGTGGACGAAGGCGTCCGGCGACATCGAGAACTGGGTGGCCCTGCGGCTGAGCGGCGCGGCCTACCGGGTGAACTGGAAGGGCGGCATCCCCACGCTGGAGTACCGCGCCCCGAACCAGACGACCTGGTCCGTGTTGAGCCGTGACGTGGAGCAGCTCACCGTGCGCGAGGGCGTCGTCAACCTCAGCCCTGGCGGGAACAACAAGCTGGACTGGTACCCCGGCGACAACACGGCGACCCCCAGCGCCCCGCATCCGGCCATCTCCGAGTGCACCATGGCCCGCTACACCTCGGGCGCCTGCAAGTCGGATGACCTCGACCCGACGGGGAAGGCGCTGCCGGCCGCGGCCACGGTGCCCGAGGTCATCCAGCGCCTGCGCCAGCGGGTGCGCGAGCTGGAGGTGACGCTGGTCATCCGCACGCGGCGCATCAACCGGGACGCGGACATGACCGGCACGGATGAAGAGGGCCAGGCGAAGGACGGCTACACGCGCAGGCGCTACACCTTCCGGGTCGCGGCGCGCAACATGGCGGTAGGCCTGACGCGGGCCCCCCCCCCGGTGACCCCATGAAGCAGATGCGTGGCATGACGTTGTTGGAGATGATGACCGCCCTGGCGGTGGTAGCCATATTCATCACCCTGGCGGTGGCGGGAATCCAGACCCGCATCGGTGGGCAGCGGGAGAGCACCGCCACGCGCGAGCTGTGGTCGTCCGCGCTGCGGGCCCGCCAGCTGTCCATCAGCACGGGCCAGCCGGTGCGCATCGTGGTGGAGCCCAACGTCGCCCAGCCGGATGGCCGGAAGTACACCGTGGCCCGCTGGGAGCGGCTGAAGTGCGGTGACGACCTCAGCGCGCCGGACCCGTGGGGCGTGGACAAGTGCCCCAGCGCCGCCTGCGTGAACACGACCTGCCGCAACAAGCCCGACTGCTGCAGCGAGACGGGGCCGGACATCGTCATCCCGTCCACGATGAACGCCTCGAACATCAACAACCTGTGCTTCCTGCCGGACACGGGCCGGCCGGTGCTCAACGGCAAGATGGACTGCCTGAAGGGAGAGCTTGGCCAGCCCGACAAGGTCGCCGCCGCGGCCCCGAAGGACTTCTCCATCCAGTTCCGCTTCACGTCCAACCGGGCCAAGAGCGTGCTGATGGTGGAGCCGCTGACGGGCCTGTCCAGCGTGATGGACTGCGACTCGCTGGCCGCCACCACCAGCGACACCAGCCGGCGGGACACCCGGCTCGCGGCGGCGTGCGCGGTGCCTTGAGGCCGTGACCTGCGCGCGTCCGGGGGCCTTCCCGTGGCCCGGGCGCGCGTGAGCCTCCCCGCCCGGCAGCCGTGCCACGGGTTCCATGGACACGACACGCGTCCGCATCCAGCGTTGATTTGGGACAGGGCGCACCCTAATTAGCCGAGGGCCCCCACACGGGCCCTCGAATGGATACCTCCCTCCCCCCGAAATCCGACGGCACCTCCTGGCCCGGCGGCGCTCCCCCTCCCTCCGGTGACGCCTTCGCCCGGCTCCTCGCCTCCCTGCGCGCGGGGCACCGTGCGCGGACGCAGGGGGTGAAGGGCGCGGCGCGCGGCCACCTGCTCGCCCGCCTGCACCGCGAGCTGCGCGCGCCCCTGGTGTGCGTGGCCGTGGATGAAGAGGCGGCGGATGCGCTCGCGCACGACCTGGCCTTCTTCCTGGGCGGCACCGGCAGCCTGCTGGAGCCCCGCGTGCTGCGCCTGCCCGCGGACGAGGTGCTCCCGTACGACGAGCTGTCGCCGGAGGCGGGCCCCATCACGGAGCGGCTGGGCGCGCTGTTCCACCTGGCGCGCGGCACGCCGTTCCCCGCGCTGGTGCTGTCCTTGCGCGCGCTGCACCGCCGCGTGCTGCCGCTGGCGGTGATGGAGGGGCTGGCCCAGCGCGTGGAGGTGGGCCAGGACTTCGACCGCGACTCGCTGGCGCGGAAGCTGTCGCTGATGGGCTACCAGAACAGCCCGCTGGTGGAGGACAAGGGCACCTTCAGCGTGCGCGGCGGCCTGCTGGACGTCTTCAGCCCGCTGTACGAGCGGCCGGTGCGCCTGGAGTTCTTCGGGGACACCATCGAGTCCATCCGCGTCTTCGACCCGGAGTCGCAGCGCACCGTGGACGCGCTCAAGACCGTGGACCTGGTGCCCGCGCGCGAGCTGCTGCTCACCGACGACACCCGCCCGCGCGCAGAGGCCGCCGCCCGCGCGGTGGCGGACCGCATCAACCTGCCCACCATCAAGCTGCGCGAGCGGCTGGACGCGCTGCGGGAAGGCCTGCCCGGCTTCGGCCTGGAGGGGCTCTTGCCCGGCTTCTTCGAGGGCGGCCTGGCCACGGTGTTCGACTACCTGCGCGCGTGGGCCCCGGAGCCCGTCGTCTACCTGGACGACCCGGTGGGGCTGGACCGCGCGCTGGAGGAGCTGTGGGCGGAGCTGGCCAAGGGCGTGGAGGAGGCGGACGCGCGCCAGGACCTCACCTACCCGCCGGAGCACCACTTCCTCACGCGCGAGGGCGTGGCGGCGGGCCTCAAGGCCCTGCGCGTGGTGGAGGGCGGAGGCCTGTCGCTCTCGCAGTCCGAAGCGCCCGTGGCCTTCACCTTCGGCACGACGCAGGACCTGCGCGAGGCCATCCTCGCGCACCACGGTGAGGAGGGCGCGCTCACCCCGCTGGTGGAGCGGCTCCAGCGCTGGCGCGACACCGGCGTGGCGTGCGCGGTGGCGTGCGGCACCTTGAGCCAGGCGGACCGGCTCAAGCGGCTCTTGCTGGACCGCTCCGTGATGGTGAAGGTGCACACGGAGCCGCTGCAGGACCCGGCGAAGCTCTACGAGCCGGCGATATGGGCGCACCTGTTCACCGGCGAGGTGAGCCACGGCTTCACCGACCCCGAGGGCCGGCTGGCGGTGCTGGCGGACGAGGAGATCTTCGGCGTCCGCTCGCGCCGCCGCGTCAAGCGCAGCAAGAAGCTGGACGCGTTCGCCGCGGGCTTCAAGGACCTGAAGGAAGGCGACCTCATCGTCCACACCGACTTCGGCATCGGGCGCTACGCGGGCCTGACGAAGATGGAGGTGCAGGGCGTGCCGGGGGACTTCCTCGTCCTGGAGTACGCGGGGCGGGACAAAATCTACCTGCCGGTGGGCCGCATGCGGCTCATCCAGAAGTTCACCGGCGGGGACCCGGAGAAGGTCCAGCTGGACAAGCTGGGCACGACGAGCTGGGAGAAGACGAAGAAGCGCGTCAAGGAGCAGCTGCTCAAGATGGCGGCGGAGCTCCTGCAGATGGCCGCCGCGCGCAAGGCGCACCCCGGCTACGCCTTCGCTCCGCCGGACCGCTACTACGCCCAGTTCGAGGCGGACTTCGAGTTCGACGAGACGCCGGACCAGGCGAAGGCCATCGAGGACGTGCTCGCGGACATGCAGAAGGCGCAGCCGATGGACCGGCTCGTCTGCGGCGACGTGGGCTACGGCAAGACGGAGGTGGCCATGCGCGCCGCCTTCAAGGCCACGTTGGATCGCAAGCAGGTGGCGGTGCTGGTGCCCACCACGGTGCTGGCGCAGCAGCACTTCCATTCCTTCAAGAAGCGCTTCAAGGACTACCCCGTCACGGTGGAGGTGATCTCCGGCATCCGCAAGCCGCCGGAGGTCCGCGACATCCTCCGCCGCGCCAAGGAGGGCAAGGTCGACATCGTCATCGGCACGCACAAGCTGCTGGCGGGCGACGTGTCCTTCAAGGACCTGGGGCTGCTGGTGGTGGACGAGGAGCAGCGCTTCGGCGTGAAGCAGAAGGAGGCGCTCAAGCGGCTGCGCACGCAGGTGGACGTGCTGACGCTGACGGCGACGCCCATCCCCCGCACGCTGCACATGAGCATGTCCGGCGTGCGCGACATGAGCATCATCGCCACGCCGCCGCAGGACCGCCGGGCCATCCGCACCTTCGTGATGAAGTACGACGAGGCCGCCATCAAGGAGGCCGTGGAGCGTGAAATTGCCCGCGGCGGTCAGGTCTTCTTCGTGCACAACCGCGTGGAGTCCCTGCCCTCCATGGAGCAGGAGCTGAGGAAGCTGCTGCCCAACGTCACCATCGGCGTGGCGCACGGCCAGATGGGCGAGGGGCAACTGGAGAAGGTGATGCTCCAGTTCACGGAGCACAAGTTCCAGGTGCTGCTGTGCACGAGCATCATCGAGAGCGGCATCGACATCTCCAGCGCCAACACGATGATCGTCAACCGCGCGGACCAGTTCGGCCTGGCGCAGCTCTACCAGCTGCGCGGACGCGTGGGCCGCAGCAAGGAGCGCGCGTACGCGTACCTGCTGGTGCCCACGCGCCGGCCGGTGACGAAGGACGCGCAGCGGCGGCTGGAGGTGCTCCAGAACTTCACGGAGCTGGGCGCGGGCTTCTCCATCGCCAGCCACGACCTGGAGATCCGCGGCGCGGGCAACCTGCTGGGTGAGAAGCAGTCCGGCGCCATCGCGGAGATCGGCTTCGACCTGTACGCGCAGCTGATGGAGGAGGCGGTCGCGGAGCTCCAGGGCATGCCGCCCAAGGTGCACGTGGAGCCGGACATCAACCTGCCCATGCCGGCGCTCATCCCCGACGACTACGTGGCGGACGTGCACCAGCGGCTGGTGTTCTACAAGCGCTTCAGCCAGGCCAGCCACCCGGACGAGGTGACGGACCTGCGCGCGGAGCTGGTGGACCGCTACGGCGAGGCGCCCGACGAGGTGGACGCCCTCTCCGAGGTGACGCTCCTCAAGATCGACATGCGCGAGCTGCGGCTGCGCGCGCTGGAGGCGGGCCCGGGCCGGCTGTCGCTGGCGCTGGGCGGCGACGCGCTGCTGGACGGCGCGAAGGTGGCGGGGCTGGTGCAGCGCTCCAAGGGCTTCTACCGGCTGACGCCGGACATGAAGCTCATCGCGCGCGTGCCCGCGGAGGTGAAGGGGCACGCGCTGCTGGCGGAGGCGCACAAGCTGCTGCGCGACGTGGGCACCTGCGCGCTGCCCCGGCACTGACGCACGCGGGGGGGACTTCAGCTAGGCTGGCCGCCGAATGGCGATTGAGAAGGCGCTGTTGCTCATCGCGGACATCGGCGGCTACACGCGCTTCATGCGGCAGCACCGCTTCGGCCTCGCGCACGCGCAGGACACGGTGGCGCAGCTGCTGGAGGCCGTCATCGACGCGTCCGGCCGGTTCAAGCTGGCGAAGCTGGAAGGCGACGCGGCCTTCTTCTACGCCGTGGGCGCCGACGTCACGCCGGTGGCCCGGCAGGTCGCGGCCATCCGCCGGGCCTTCCTGGCCCGCAGGGAACAGCTCGTCATCGACCGCATGTGCCGGTGTGACGGGTGCACGCAGGTGGGCGCCCTGACGCTCAAGTTCGTGGCCCACGCCGGCGAGGTGGCCTTCCAGAAGGTGAAGCACCTCACGGAGCTGGCGGGGGTGGACGTCATCCTGGTGCACCGGATGCTGAAGAACGACGTGCCCGTGTCCGAGTACGTCCTGATGACGGACGCGGTGCACCAGGGCCTGGAGCCGGAGCTGCGCCAGCTCAGCCAGGGGCTGGAGCACGACTTCGAGGGCATGGGCCGCACGGCGACGCACTACATCGACCTGAGCGCGCTGGTGGCCAGCGTGCCCGCGCCGCGCCCCAACGTGCTGCGCAAGCTGTGGTGCAAGCTGATGCTGGAGCTGCGCTCGCTCAAGTACGTGCTCGGCCTCAAGGAGGCGTGCGAGGGCTTCCGCAACGTCGAGGTCGTCGACGCCATCGTGCCGAATAAGCCCTGAGGCGCCGCGCCCTCAGCGGCCCGCGCAGAAGCGGGCCACCGCCTGCGTGAGCGCGGCCTCGCAGCGCACCAGGTCCTGCATGGGGACGAACTCCCCCGTCTGGTGCGCGACGCGGATGTCGCCGGGGCCGAACACCACGGCCTCCGCGCCCAGCTCCGTGAGCTGGGGGGCCTCCGTGCCGAAGGACACCGTCTCGGACGCGTTGCCGCTCACCTCTTCCAGGAAGCGCACCACGTCCGCGTCGCCGCGCGTGTGGACGCCGCGGTCCATGCGCAGCACCTGGATGCGCGCCTCGTAGGCGGGCTCGTCGCGCGTGAGCTCCTGGCGGATGTGCTCCATCAGCTCGGGGACGCGCTCGGCGGCCTGGCCGGGGATGGGGCGCCACTCCACGGTGAAGCGGCAGGAGCCGGGCAGGACGTTCTTCGCCTTGCCGCCCTGGATGAGGCCCACGTTCACCGTGGTGAAGGGCGGCTGGAAGCCCTCGTCGCGGTCCTCGCGCAGGACGGTGTGGGCCAGCGTCTCCAGGCGGTGCAGGAAGCGGCCGGCGCGGAAGATGGCGGACGCGCCCAGCTCCGGGTACGCGCTGTGCCCCTCCTTGCCCAGCACCTCCACCTCCGCCAGGCAGTAGCCCTTGTTGGCGCGCACGGGGATGAGGCGCGTGGGCTCGCCGACGATGGCGTGCTTCGCGCGGCCCAGGCCCGCGGCCACCAGCTTCTTCGCGCCCACGAGCCCCACCTCTTCATCCGCGGTGAGGATGACGAGCAGCGGCGCGTCCAGCTTCGGCAGGTCCTTGCGCGTGGCGGTGTGGAGCGCGCAGGCGATGAAGCCCTTGGTGTCGCAGGCGCCGCGGCCGTACAGCTTGCCGTCCCGTTCGGTGAGGCGCAGCGCGTCCGTCCAGGCGGCGTCATAGGGCACGCAGTCGGAGTGGCCCACCAGGGCCAGCGCGGCGCGGTCGGCGTCGCCCTTGCGCGCGACGAGGTTCACCTTCGCCACGCCCGCGTCGTCGGTGTAGTGCTGGCGCTCGGCGGTGAAGCCGGCGGCCTCCAGCCGCGCCTGGGCGTAGTCGATGAGGGGCGCGTTGGGGCGCGAGGACGTGGTGTCCAGCGCCACCAGTTCCGCCAGGGTGGCCCGCAGCGCGGGCAGCGTGTCGCTCATGGGACGGCCTCCAGTCAGGCCACCTCCATGCCACCGCCCGCGCCGCGACGCCAGTGCGCCCGTGCCTCAGCGTCGCGCGGAGGCCACCGCGTCCACGTCCGGCGCCAGGGGGAACACGGAGTTGTCATCCGCGCCCGGCCGGCCCAGCCCCTTGAGGATGGCGGGCGCGGACGCGGTCACCCGGCCCACGTAGAAGACGCCGTGGTAGCCGTCCTTGTTGGGCGAATCCCAGACGTGCACGAAGAAGCGGTCGCCGTTGTCCTTGCCCTTCGCTTCCTTCACGCCGCAGTCCAGCTTGC
>NZ_JBKGHJ010000239.1:0-12812 GCF_046520365.1 Corallococcus sp. 4LFB | reverse complement strand
AGCCGCTCCAGCTCCACCTGCGCCTTGGCGGCCTCCGCCTCCTGCTCCCAGCGCAGCTGCTCCAGCTCACCCTGGGCGCGGTTGTACGCGAGCTGCCGCTCGCTCGTGAGCCGCGCCTCCTCCAGCCGCGCGTCCGTGGCCAGCGCCTCCAGGCGGGCCTGCTCCTTCAGTACCTGGGTCCGCGTGCGGACCTCCTCCTGCGCGCTCAGCTTCGCGAGCGCCACCTCGCGCTCCACGGACGTGCGCTCCGCCTGTTGCTGGCGCACCTGCTCCATCTTCGCCTGCGCGAGCCGGGCCTCCACCGCGAGCTGCTCCAGCCGCGCCTGCTCGTCCGTGGCCTGGGTGCGCTGGCGGACCTCCTCGCGGGCGGCGAGCTTCTGGAGGTTGAGCACGCGCTCGGCCTCCGTCTCCTCGCGCCGCACGAAGCGCTCCTTGGCCAGCTCCGCCTCGCGCGCCTGCCGCTCCTGTTCGCGGCGGAAGCGGGCCTGCATGTGCTCGAAGACGGCCGAGGACAGGACGCGCACGTCCTGGATTTCAATCGTGTCCAGCAGCACGCCCCAGCCGGCGTCGGTGCGGTCCTCCAGCCGGCCCCGCCCGGAGAGCACGGGGGCGATCTCCCGCATCAGCTCCTCCGCGATGCCCTCCTTGCGCCGGGTGAGGCACTCCTCCACGGAGAGGTTCGCCACCAGGCGCCGGGCCGCGCCCACGAACATCTCCCCGAGCAGCTCCGCCAGCTTCTCCTGCGCGCGCTCCGGGTAGCTGAAGTTGAGCATCCGGAAGGCAATCAGCGGATCCGCGATGCGGTACACCGCCAGCCCCGTCACCGCGACGCCCACCTTCTCGCTCGTCACCTGATCCGCGGTGAACTGGAGCCGCTGGATGCTGGTGGGCACGATGGCCACCGAGTCCCCCGGCAGCTTGAAGCAGCTGGCGCCCTGGCCGCTCACCTCGCGCACGCGCCCGCGGCGCATGTGGATGAGGAACTCGCTGGGCCGCGCGGTGATGAGCCCCCACTTCTTCACCTTGTCCGGGTCCTCCGCGGGCTTGCCCGCCCGCCACCCGCCCGAGTAGCGGGAGCGCTCCAGGCCCCCTCCAGGCGGATCAGCGACGGCCGCCCCATGTCCTGCTGCGTGTCCTGGGCGTGGTTCCGGGCCTGCGACTTCGCGTTGGCGCTCATGTGTTGGCACCCTCCGCGTCCGCTCCAGTGCAGGCGCCCGGCCACGTCCCCCGGGGCCACGAAACGGGCACTTATGGGCGCGCGAAGCGCCGTTTTGGACCACCCCGCTCCACCCCGGCGCGGCCGGAGTGCTCCACTCCGGAGGAGGGTTGAACCGGGCCGGCCCACCCGCGACCCGGTGCGTCGAACATAGGGGCCTCTCGCCTTATGTTCCCTTGACCCGAGGGGGGTCGATTTTATAATTGACCAGTCCGGTCCACATTCGTGTGGGCCCATGTAGACCCTGCCGCTGCGCGCGGACCCACCGCGTCGCCGGGGAGCGGAGGGACGTTCCACCCTCCCGCGTCACTTCTTTCAGAGGACTTCATGCTGAGCCTGCCCATCTACATGGACAACCACGCGACCACCCCGATGGACCCTCGGGTGCTGGAAGCCATGTTGCCCTACCTCCGCGAGGACTTCGGCAACGCGGCCAGCCGCAACCACGCGTTCGGCTGGAAGGCCGAGGCCGCGGTGGAGAAGGCGCGCCGGCAGGTGGCGGACCTCATCGGCGCGTCGGAGAAGGAGATCGTCTTCACCTCCGGCGCGACGGAGTCCGACAACCTGGCCATCAAGGGCGTCATCGAGTTCTACAAGTCCAAGGGCGACCACATCATCACCCTGAAGACCGAGCACAAGGCCGTGCTGGACACCTGCAAGCGCCTGGAGCGCGTGCGCCAGGAGCGGCTGGACGAGCTCAAGCTCCTGCGCCTGGGCCAGCTGGCCGAGCGCGACGTCTCCGCCGAGGAGCTTCCGGAGCTGTCCGCGAAGTTCAACATCGACGCGGACGAGACGTACAAGAAGTGGGCGGAGCTGCCCACGGGCGGCGCGCGCGTCACCTACCTGGACGTGGAGAAGGACGGCCGCGTGAGCCTGGAGAAGCTGGCCGCGGCGATGACGCCCAGGACGGTGCTCGTCTCCATCATGTTCGCCAACAACGAGATCGGCGTGGTCCAGCCGGTGGCGGAGATTGGCAGGCTGTGCCGTGAGAAGGGCGTCCTCTTCCACTGCGACGCGGTGCAGGGCGTGGGCAAGGTGCCCTTCGACGTGGAGGCCATGCAGGTGGACCTGGCCTCCATCAGCGCGCACAAGATGTACGGCCCCAAGGGCGTGGGCGCCCTCTACGTGCGCCGCAAGCCGCGCGTGCGCATCGCGCCCATGGTGGACGGCGGCGGCCACGAGCGCGGCATGCGCAGCGGCACCCTGAACGTGGCGTCCATCGTCGGCTTCGGCGCGGCGGCGGAGGTGGCGAAGAAGGACCTGCCGGAGGAGGCCGCGCGCCTGTTCCGCCTGCGCGAGCGGCTGCGCACCGGCATCATGGAGCAGCTGGACATGGTGACGGTGAACGGCAGCCTGGAGCACCGCATGCCGGGCAGCCTCAACATCTCCTTCTCCTACGTGGAGGGCGAGGCCCTGATGATGTCCATCAAGGACGTCGCGGTGTCCTCCGGCTCCGCATGCACCTCCGCCTCGCTGGAGCCCTCCTACGTGCTGCGCGCCCTGGGGGTCGAGGAGGACATGGCGCACAGCTCCATCCGCTTCGGCCTGGGCCGCTTCAACACGGAGGAGGAGGTCGACTTCGTCATCCGCCTCGTGGTGGACAAAGTCCGCAAGTTGCGAGACATGAGCCCCCTGTACGAGATGGCCAAGGAAGGCATCGACCTCAAGAGCATCGAGTGGACCGCCCACTAGGCGCTCCCCTCCCCTCAAGACTTCCCACCGGGCACGGGAGCCCCCGCCCGCCCGGCCGCGCATCGGTTGTCCCCGGTGCGCATCCGTTCAAGCGTTGTGCAGAAGGAGCGTGAGACGCATGGCTTACAGCGAGAAGGTCATCGAGCACTACGAGAACCCCCGCAACGTGGGGACGCTCGACAAGAACGACCCGAACGTCGGCACCGGCCTGGTGGGCGCGCCCGCTTGCGGTGACGTGATGCGGCTCCAGCTGAAGATCAGCGACGCGGGCGTCATCGAGGACGCGCGGTTCAAGACCTTCGGCTGCGGCTCCGCCATCGCGTCCAGCTCGCTCGTCACCGAGTGGGTGAAGGGCAAGACGGTGGATCAGGCCATGACCATCTCCAACAAGGACGTGGCCCGGGAGCTGGCGCTGCCCCCGGTGAAGATCCACTGCTCCGTGCTGGCCGAGGACGCCATCAAGGCGGCCATCGAAGACTTCAAGAAGAAGCGCGCGTCGCGGCAGGCGTAGCGTCAAGCAGCTGGCGGCACTTCTTCCAGGAACCGAGGACGACCCATGAACGAGCAGGCCCAGACGCCCCAGGCCCCTCAGACGCCCCCCAAGCCGGCCCCCAAGGGCATTGGCCTGGCGGACAGCGCGGTGGCGCGCCTCAAGCAGCTCCTGGCGGAGCGGCAGACGCCGGACGCCGGGCTGCGCATCGCCGTGAAGGGCGGCGGGTGCTCCGGCCTCCAGTACTCCATGGAGTGGTCGGAGAAGTCCCGCGAGCGAGACAAGGTGTTCGAGCGCGACGGCGTGCGCGTCTTCGTGGACCCCAAGAGCTACCTGTACCTCATCGGCACGGAGCTGGTGTTCGAGCAGACGCTGATGGCGTCCGGCTTCAAGCTGAACAACCCCAACGTCAAGGCCGCCTGCGGCTGCGGAGAGAGCTTCTCCGTCTAAAGCCTGCGCGGCCTTCCCGCCCGCCCTGTCGGTCAGGGAGCGGGCACCAGGGGTCCGGCCCGGCGCCGGGCCCCTTTTTCGTTTTCACCCCTGATTCCCCCGAGGACTCCCCCACCGTGAGGACCCACTTCGACGTGTTCGGGCTGCCCCGCTCCCACGCCGTGGACGTGCCGGCCCTGGAGAAGCAGTACCGGGAGCTGTCGCTCCAGCTGCACCCGGACCGCGTCGCCCCCGGTAACCCGAAGGAGCGCCTGGCCGCCGTGGAGGGCACCACCGCCCTCAACGAGGCCTTCAAGACGCTGAAGGACCCGGTGCGCCGCGCCTTCTACCTGCTCAAGCTCCACGGCGTGGACCTGGACCGCGAGGACGCGGGCGCCCAGAAGGACATGCCCCTGGCGTTCCTGGAGGAGGTCATGGAGCTGCGCGAGGCCCTGGACGACGCCATGGCGGCGAAGGACCTGCCGAAGGCCCAGGCCATGGCGAAGGACGTGGCGGGCCGCAAGGCGGCGGCGCTCCAGGAGGCCGTCGCGGCGCTCGGCGCGCTGGAGGGCGCGGGGGATTCGCCGGACGGGGTGAGAAAGGCATCGCACGCGCTGGGGCGGGTGCGCTACTTCACGCGCTTCCTCGAGCAGGTGGACGCGTTCGAGGAGGAGGTGCTCGCGTGAGCAACAACGGCTATCTGCAGATCCACGACCCGCTCAAGCCGAAGGGCCACGTGGTGGGCATCGACCTGGGCACCACGCACTCGCTGGTGGCGTCCGTGACGCAGGGCAAGCCCCGCTGTGTCCCCGTGGACGAGGGCGACTCACTGCTGCTGCCCTCCGTCGTGCACTACGGCAAGGACGGCGGCGTGGTGGTGGGCGCCCGCGCGCGCAGGCTCGCGGCCGAGGCCCCCACGGACACCATCGTGTCGGTGAAGCGCTTCATGGGCCGCAGCCCCGACGACCCGGAGACGCGCAAGCTGGGCCACTACGCCTTCGCGCCCGGCGCCAACGTGGTGCGCTTCGACGTGGCGGGTGGCCAGCCCGTGACGCCCATTGAAGTCTCCGGTGAAATCCTGCGCGCGCTCAAGCGCGCGCGGAGGCGCACTTCTCCGGCAAGGTGGAGCAGGCCGTCATCACCGTGCCCGCGTACTTCGACGACGCCCAGCGCCAGGCCACCCGCGACGCGGGGAAGCTCGCGGGCCTGGAGGTGCTGCGGCTGCTCAACGAGCCCACCGCCGCCGCGCTGGCGTACGGCCTGGACAAGGGCAGCCAGGGCATGTTCGCCGTCTATGACCTGGGCGGCGGCACATTCGACATCTCCATCCTCAAGCTGGAGGACGGCGTCTTCGAGGTGAAGTCCACCGGCGGCGATTCGGCCCTGGGCGGTGACGACTTCGACCGCGCCATCGCGCAGCACGTGCTCCAGAAGCAGGGCGTGCAGGCCCCCTCCCCCGCGCAGGTGGCGGAGCTGATGGCCGCCGCTCGCAAGGCGAAGGAGGCGCTCACCGACGCTGCGGAGGTGACGCTCAGCGTGGAGGGCCATTCCCAGCCGGTGTCCCGCGCGGACTTCGAGGCGTGGATCCAGCCGCTGGTGGCGAAGACGGGCGCGGTGTGCCGGCGGGCCCTGAAGGACGCGGGCGTGGCGGCGGGCGAGCTGGACGGCGTCATCCTGGTGGGCGGCTCCACGCGCGTGCCCGCGGTGCGCCGCTTCGTGGCGGAGCTGTTCGGCCGCGAGCCCCTGGGCGACATCGATCCGGATCAGGTCGTGGCGCTGGGCGCCGCGGTGCAGGCCAGCCTGCTCACCGACACCGGCCGCGAGGACGAGGTGCTGCTGCTGGACGTCATCCCCCTGTCGCTGGGCCTGGAGACGATGGGCGGCATCACGGAGAAGCTCATCCCCCGCAACTCCACCATCCCCACGGCGGCGGCGCAGGTGTTCACCACGTTCAAGGACGGCCAGACGGGCCTGGACGTGCACGTGGTGCAGGGCGAGCGGGAGCTGGTGCAGGACAACCGCAGCCTCGCGCGCTTCACGCTCTCCGGCATCCCCTCCATGACGGCCGGCATGGCCCGCGTGGAGGTCCGCTTCCAGGTGGACGCGGACGGCATCCTGTCCGTCACCGCGAAGGAGCAGACCACCGGTGCCGCGCAGGCCATCACCGTGAAGCCCAGCCACGGCCTGACGGAGGAGGAGATTGAAAAGATGCTCCTCGACTCCATCGACTTCGCGGAGGACGACATCCAGGCCCGCCAGCTGCGCGAGCAGCAGGTGGAGGCCGAGCGCGTCCTCTCCGAGGCCGACCGCCAGCTGCGCGAGAACGCGGCCCTGCTGGAGGCCGGCGAGCCGGAGGCCATCCAGGCCGCCATGGCCCGCGTGCGCGAGGCCGCGCAGGGCAAGGACTACCTGGCCGTGAAGGAGGCCCTGCACGCGCTGGACGAGGCGTCCCGGGGCTTCATCGAACGGGTCATGAACCGCGCCATCACCCAGGTGGTGTCCGGCCATTCCGTGGAGGAGTACTGAGCCGTGCCCAAGGTCACCTTCAAGAGCCCCCTGGCCGAGGTCGCCGTGGACGTGCCCCCGGGCACCACCCTGCTGGACGCCGCGGAGAAGGGCGAGGCCCAGGTGGGCCACAGCTGCGGCGGCGTGTGCGGGTGCTCCACCTGCCACGTCTGGGTCCGCAAGGGCCTGGACTCGCTGAGCGAGCAGCGGGACGACGAGATGGACCGCCTGGACATGGGCTTCGACGTCCGGCCGTACTCCCGCCTGTCCTGCCAGACGGAGGTGGGCGCCGAGGACGTCACGGTGGAGATCACCGAGGAGTCCCTGGTCGCCTTCATGGACGAGAACCCGGCCATCCGCCGGCAGCTCGAGTCCGAGGGCCGCTGGCCCCTGAAGAAGTAGGCTGAAAAAGGGTGCTTGACCGGGCCGGGGAGGTTCTTTATACGTCTCGCCCATCGCGGCGCCGCAAGGCACCGCGAGCCACCTGCCCAGGTGGTGGAATTGGTAGACACACTAGATTCAGGGTCTAGCGCCTGCAAGGGCATGGAGGTTCGAGTCCTCTCCTGGGCATGAAGTAAAAAGAAGGGCCCCGACCACAAGTCGGGGCCCTTTTTGTTTTCAGGCCCTGCCCTCCTCGCGGGCTTCAGGGCGGCGCGGGCTCCACCGCCTCATGCGCCACGTGGTGCGCGGCGGCGTTGGCCAGCCGGCCGCCCTTGCGCAGGTCGCGGATCCGCAGCTTGGAGCGGTGCACGGACCACGCGCCCACGGCCACCTGGCTGATGACGGTGCCCAGGTGGGTGAGCGTGGCGAAGGCCGCCGCGTCCTCCGGGCTGGAGCCCAGCGAGCGCGCCGCCCAGCTCGTCACGAAGTAGTAGATGCCCATGCCCGCCGGGACGCCGGGCAGCGCCTGCCCCAGGGAGATGGCGCCCAGCACGACGGCGCCCGCGAAGAGGCCCCCGGGGATGCGCACGCCGCGCAGCGCCAGGCCGTACGCCAGCGCGGAGGCGAACACCGGGAAGATGGAGAAGAAGAACACCCTCGCCATGCCCGTGAAGGAGCGCGCGGTGCCCAGGCCCTCGCCCACGTGGCTGAGGAAGCTGTCCACGCGGGGCATGGTGTGGCGCTGGTGCAGCCAGCGGCCCAGCGGCGCCGCCCAGTGGGCCAGCAGCACCACCAGGGCCACCAGGCCGATGCACAGCGACACCGCCACCTCCATCTCCGTGCGGAAGTGGGCCATGGTCTCACCGAAGGGGCCCAGGAAGGACAGGGCCACCAGCAGCATCAGACAGGCGAACTCCATCAGCTTGCACACGCCCACGGAGCCCAGGCTCCGGATGAAGGGCAGCTTGTGCGTGCGCGACAGGAGGAAGGAGCGCGTCACCTCCCCCAGCTTCCCCGGCAGCGCGTTGTGCACGAAGACGCCAATGCCCACCAGGTGGAAGCGGTCGCGGAACGGGATGGGCTTGCGCAGCGTGGCCTGCCACTGCACCGCCCTCAGCGGCACGAGCGACGCCTGCAGCAGCATGAACGGCACCAGCCACACCAGGTGCCCCGGCAGGTCCCGGACGAACTTTCCCAGAGGGAAGCGCGGAATCAGCAGGGCCCCCGGCCCGTGCAGGTTCCACTTGAAGAACGCGGTGGAGAGCAGGAGCACGGACAGGACCAGTCCCACCACCCCGCCCAGCACCTTGAGCCACGTGCGTCCACCGGCGTTGGGAAGCCGCATGGTCCTCCCCTTCGTCATGGTCAATGCACAATCCGCGGTGAGCCGGTGTCCAGGTAGGCCTCCGCCAGCCGCTCGTGCAGCCGCGCGCAGTGGCTGAGGCCGGACAGGTCCACCGGGCCGTTGGCGGGCCACATCACCAGGCTGTCGGACTCCACGCGCGTGAGGCCGCCGTGCGAGCCGAACTCCCACGCGAAGCCCACCGTGCCGCCCTTCTGGACGGCCTCGCCGAAGAGGACCAGGTCCCCCGCGGTGTCCATGCGCGGCAGCCCGTGGAGGAAGTCCGCCACGGCGCGCCGGCTGTACTCGGTGGTGAGCGGCGCGCGGTCCAGGTCCGCCGCGCCGTAGACGCCCCCGCCCATCACCACCACCGCCTCCGCGCCCCGGCGCAGCGCCACCATGCCGATGTCCGGGTTGTTCGTCGCCCGCGCCAGCACCTCCGGGTGCCGCGCCAGCAGCTCGCGCGCCTCCAGCGGCGCGGGCCGTCCGCTCAGGTACACGTGGGCGAAGTTGCCGGCCTCCACCACCACGGGGAGGAAGGGCTCGCGCGCGGCGGTGTCCGGGGCCGGGGGCGCGCGGCCCTCCAGCAGGCCCCGGCGCACGTCGTCGCGCAGCGGCGGTACTTCCCCCTGGAAGAGGACGGCCTCCAGGCGCCGGCCCTGGCGCTGCTCCAGGGGCAGGCTGTCCACGTGGCCGTGGTCGGACAGGAGGATGACGTCGTAGGGCTCCGGCGCGGCGCGGGCCACGGCGAACAGCTCCGCCAGCGACGCGTCGACCCGGTAGAGCTCCTGCATCGCCAGCTCCGAGCGCGGGCCCCGGCGGTGCGCCACCTCATCGTAGTTGCCGTAGACCAGGTAGATGAGCGGCACGCCGCGCACCATGTCCACCAGGGACTTGGTGTGCGCGAAGCTCCAGCCCAACCGCTGGAGGAGGATGCGGCTCACGAGGAAGCCCTGCTCGTGGCGCCAGTCGTTGACGGCGCGCGCCCACTGGCGCACCTCGCGCACGGCCTGCCAGGACTCCATGCCGAAGGAGCGCAGGAAGTCCCATGCGCCCTTCGTGCGCGCGGACCCCAGGCCCTGCATCTCGTACGCGAACGAGCGCGCCATGAGCTTGAAGCTGGACAGCGTGCTCATGCACATGCGGTTCATGGCGCCCGCGTGGAAGAGCGAGAAGTAGGTGTGCCCGCCGTGATCCAAGAGGCTCGTGCGGCCGTGGCCGCGCAGGCGCGCGTCGATGGCCATCGCGTCGCCCGGCGTGTTCATCTGCACCTTGCGGCCGAGCGCGCGGTCGTACCAGCTGTAGCCCGGCAGGTTGGGGTGCTGCAGCCCGTAGAGCAGCCCCGCCTGGAAGAAGGGCGTGGACGTGGGCGCGCCCCAGAACGCGTTCTCCAGGTGATACGCGCCAGAGCGGACGAGCTGTGCGGCAAAGGGCATCCGCCCGGTGACAATGGCCTCGTCGAGCAGCGCCTTGGGCACCCCGTCCAGGTGGACGAGCAGAGCGTTCCGGGGCCGACGCGCCGCCACGGGCGGAACTTTCGAACCAATCCTCCGGACGAGGGTATTCGCCCAATTTCGTGAATTCTCGCTGACAAGCCCGCTGAGACTTTCGCGCACGTTGACGGCTCCCCCATCCCCCGAGGCAAAATGGGCATTCAGGGGGACAGGAGCTTCCGAGGCCGCGCTGCTCTCTTGGAGAGCAGGCGGGCGGAATGGGTTCCTGTCCCGGGCTGGAATCGATGCGCCCCCTCGGGGCTTCACGGGGTTTCGATGCTGGCTCCAGTCCTCTTCCTGTTCTTCATGCTGCTGTCGCTGAGCGCCATGGCGACGGGCCGCACCGCGCCCGGCCTCTCGCCGGTGAAGCACACGCCGACGATGGACGGCATCGCCCTGCCGCTGCTGTCGTTCAGCTCGGACCAGGGCTTCGGCTATGGCGCCGTGGGCGGCATGTACCTCTACGGCGAGGGCAAGACGCCCTATGCGCATGCCCTGGCCGCGCAGGTGTTCTTCACCGCGCGCGGCGCCATGAATCATTACCTCCGCTACGACGGGCCGCAGTTGCTGGGGCCCCTGCGGCTGGAGGGACGGCTGGAGTACCGCCAGGAGAAGAGCAGCCCCTTCTTCGGCGCGGGCAACCTGTCCGCCCCGGACTTCCGGGGTGACGTGGACGACCAGAAGTACAACTACGACAAGGGCTCGCCGGGCCTCTGGGTGCGGCTGCGCGGGCGGCCCTTCGGTGAGAAGCACCCGTTCCAGTCGTACGTGGGCTACGGCTGGCGCTACACCCGCGTGTCACCCTACGAGACGTCCATCCTGGCGCAGGAGCGGCCCATCGGCATCGAGGGCGGGCCCAGCGGGCAGCTCCTCGCGGGCGCGCTCTGGGACACGCGCGACGACGAGTCCGACCCGACGTCCGGTGGCGTGGAGGAGGTGGCGCTGCGCGTGTCGGGCCTGGCCACCTTCAGCCGCTACCAGTACGCGGGCGTGACGCTGAGCGAGCGCCGCTACCTGCGCATCACGCCGCGGCTCGTCTTCGCGCAGCGGCTCACGCTGGACATGCTGTTCGGCGAGGTGCCGTTCTTCGAGTGGATGACGACGGGCGGCGTCAACGTGTCCGAGGGCATTGGCGGCATGAGCAGCGTGCGCGGCATCGAGCGCAACCGCTTCGCCGGCAACGTGAAGGCCTTCAGCAACTCCGAGCTGCGCTTCCAGGCCGCGCGGATGACCTTCTTCGGGCAGCCGCTGGCGCTGGGCGCGGTGGTGTTCCTGGACCTGGGCCGCGTGTGGCATCCGGGCGTGGCGGACGGCAAGTGGCATGAGTGGCACCCGGGCATCGGCGGCGGCCTGCGCTTCTCGCGCCGCGCGGCCGTGGTGCGCATGGACTACGCGCGCTCCACCGAGACGGGCCGTCAGCGCTTCTACATCACGTTCGGTCACATGTTCTAACGGCGGGCCGGGCGCGCGCCGCGCTGTTTTCAGGTGAGCGCGTCCACCCAGCCGCGAAGCCGCGCATCCGCCTGTGCTTCGCCGCGCACGCCGGGCTCCACGTCCAGCGTCAGCGTGAGGAAGCCGCGCGACTCCAGGCCCTGGCGCAGCGCCTCGCGCGCCTCCGCGTCCGGGGCGAAGAGGATGCAGCCGTCGCCGCCGCCCGCGCCGGAGAGCTTGCCCGCGCAGTGGTAGGACGCGGCGATGGCCAGCACGCGGCGCATGCCCTCGGTCTCCAGCGGGCCCAGCTCCAGGAGCAGCGCGTGCTGGGCCTTCACGGCCTCGGAGAACGCGCGGAAGTCGCCGCCGCCCAGGCCGTCTTCAATCGCATGGCCCAGCGCGTCCGAGCGCTCCACGAAGGTCTTGCGGCCGGCTTCCGCGAGCCGGGCCTCCACCTGGTCGATGAGGAGCTTCGTGGACGCGCTCTCGCCGGTGAAGGCGTAGAGCATGGACACGCGCGGCACGGGCATGCGCCAGAGGTCCACGGGAGGAGACTCAGCGAGCGCGGCGTTGAAGCGGCCGGTGTTGGCGGCGCTCGCGAGCGCGGTGATGTCGTAGCGCCGGTAGCGCACGGCACCGCCCGCGAAGCTCGTGGCCACGTCGCCGCCGCTGCCCTTGCCGCCCTGCCCCAGCGTGTGCGCGGTGAGCGCGAGCTTCAGCACGTCGAACTTCTCTTCCAGCACGTAGCGCGCGGCCTCCGCGGCGAGCACCGTCGCGGAGGCGCTGCCGCCGATGCCCAGCTTGTGGCCGCCCGGACCCAGCGCGCCCGGCGCCACCGCGACATCGAAGCCCACGCTCGCGCGGCCGTGCGCGCGCAGGGCCTCATCCAGCGTGCGGGCGACGAAGGAGAAGCCGGCGGGCACGTCGCGGTCCCACTTCACGCCCGGGCCGGTGGTGAGTCCCTGGAGGGTCCCCTCCTCCAGGCAGATGTGCACGCGCGAGTCCTGACGCCTGCGCACGTAGGCGGCCGTGCGCGGCGCCACCGCGGCCAGGCGCGACACGCCGCCCCACAGCACGGCGTACTCGCCGGAGATGAACAGCTTGCCCGGGGCGGAGAGCGCTCGGTCCATCCGTGTGTCACCTCGTGCATGCGCGGCGGGCCGTGCTCCGGCCCGGCACATGCGTTGGAATCACTCCACCAGGAGCAGCGAGCGAAACGCCGTCAGAACAGGTGCTCGGAGAGCAGCGTCGCGTCTCCGCCGGGCACGCAGCGCACCACGTCCACGGCGCCGCAGGCGCGGGCCAGGGCCTCCGCCGCGACCTCGTGGGCCGCGTCCGTCAGCAGCACCGGGTTCGGGCCCGCGTCGAGCGTGAACCACACCGGCACGCCCTTCTTGCGCTGCTCGCGCAGGTGCTGGATGAGCCCCAGCGTCGAGGAGTTCAGGTAGCAGAGCGGCGGATCCGCCGCGAGGGAGGTGCAGTGCATCCGCCACGCGTTGCGCTCGCACAGCTCGCCCAGCGCCTCCAGGTCCTTCCTCGCGATGAGCTCGCGGGCGCGGGGCACCTCCTCCTCCGCGTCCTTCACCCACGCCGGGTAGTAGGGGCTGGTCTCCACCGTGCTCTTCATCCCGTCCCGCGACTTCACCTCCTTCTCGCCGCGGTCGAGGATGGCCACCACCATGCGCAGGTCCGCCCAGTGCCCCGCGTCGAAGCGCTGGAGGGCGTAGCTGTCCTCGCCGTCCGCGCGCTCACCGCGCTGCCACTCGCAGAAGCCGCCCTGCACGCTGCGGCACGCGGAGCCGCTGCCCCCGCCGCGCCAGGATGCTGGACGCC
>NZ_JBKGHJ010000238.1:0-12829 GCF_046520365.1 Corallococcus sp. 4LFB | reverse complement strand
GCCGCCTCGCGCAGCACGCGCAGCACCTGCTCCGGCCCAGCGCGTCCGCCACGCGCACGGCGGGGATGTTGTAGCTGGACGCCAGCGCCGCCCGCAGCCGCACCGGGCCGTGCACGCGCCGGTCGTAGTTCTTGGGCACGTACGCGCCGCCCGGCGTCGCCAGGTGCACCTCCACGTCCGCGAGCACGCTCGACGGCGTGAAGCCCTTGCTCAGCGCCAGCCCGTACGCGAACGGCTTGAGCGCGGACCCCGGCTGCCGCAGCGACCGCACGCCGTCGTTCTGTCCGCCCTTCTCCTCGTCCAGGAAGTCCGAGGACCCCACGTACGCGAGCACCTCGCCCGTCGCGTTGTCCAGGACGATGGCCGCCGCCTCGCCCACGCGCCGGTGCGCCAGCCCGCGCAGCTCCTCCGTGATGGCCTTCTCCACCGCCGCCTGGAGCTCCGGGTCGATGGTCGTCTCGATGCGCGACGCCCGGTCCAACCCCAGCTCCGGCAGCCGCTGGAGCAGCGCCGTGGTCAGGTGCGGCACCTCGAACACGCGCTCTGGAGGCACCAGGTCCAGCGGCGTCTCCGCCGCCGCCTTCGCCTCCTCCTTCGTCAGGAAGCCCTCCTCCACCATGCGCGACAGCACGTCGCGCATCCCGGCCCTCGCCATCTCCGGCCGCCGGTACGGGTCCCTCCGCGCGGGTGAGCGCGCCATCCCCGCGAGCAGCGCCGCCTGCCCGCCGACAGCCGCTCCGCCGCGCCCGAAGTACCGCTGCGCCGCCGCCTCCACGCCGAACGTGGAGTTCCCCAGCGGCACGCGGTCCAGGTACTCCAGCAGCACCTGCTCCTTGGGCAGGTGCGCCGTCAGCCGCAGCGCCCACAGCGCCTCGCCAGCCTTGCCCCACCACGAGCGCTCGCGGGGCACCAGCCTGCGCGCCAGCTGCTGCGGAATCGTGGACGCGCCGGACACGATGCGCCCGGCCGACACGTTGTCGCGCGCCGCCCGGGCCACCGCCACCAAGTCCACGCCCGGGTGCCACGCGAAGCGCTGATCCTCCGCGGCGATGAAGGCCTGCCGCACCTTCGCGGGGATGCGCCCCCCCGGAAGGCCCACACTGCGCCCGTCCTCGCGGGAGAGCACCTCGCGCAGGGCGTGGCCCGTGCGGTCGGTGAGCACCAGCGAGGACAGCGCCTCGCGGGACAGCAGCGTCCCCGGCAGGGGCCACGCGATGAAGGCCGCGCAGCCCACCACCCCGAGCGCCGCGACGAGCGCCACGGCGCGCATTGCCCCGCGAAGCGTGAGGCGCATCATCACTTCGAAGCGACCTCGTCCGGCATCAGCACCGGGAAGCGCCCACCCTCGGAGCGGCCGAACACCTCCGGCGTGTACATCTCCTCCGCGTGCGCGGGCTTGAGCACGAAGTCACCCGGCGTCGTGGCCCGGGCGACGAAGCTCGTCACGTGCACGCCGGGCGGCAGCTCGTCGGCGAAGAACACCACGCGGTCATCCCGCATCTCCGTGTGGTTGAACGGCGACCAGAAGCGCGTCGCCCAGGCGTTGTTGCCCTCGTCCGTCTCCGACAGGTCCTCCTCGCTCTCGTACTCGTAGCCCTCGCCGGGGCCCTCCTCCTCGCCGGAGCCCGCGGGGCCCGGCAGCTCGCCGTGCTGGCCAGCGACGTGTCCACCGGCTCCAGGCCCGCGGGCAGCGGCACGTCCACCGCCACGAAGTTGCGGCGCATCGGCGTGGCCACGCGCACGCGCACACGCACCAGCTCACCCGCGCGGGCGGCCTTCGCCTGACCGCCGCCCGAGTACGGCTCGAACCAGCGCTGGACGATGATGCCCCGGTCCAGCGGGTCCATCGGCAGCCGCGCGGGCGCGTAGCGCAGGAGCGCCCCGTAGTAGAGGTTGCCCGTGCCGTTCACCCCGAAGGTGAAGGGCTGCGCCTTGTCCGCCGGGCCCAGCTTCTCCACCGGCACCTGCACCGTCTTCACGCCCATGTCGCGGCCCTTGAAGTCGGCGGAGGCAATCACCTGCCCGCCCAGCTTCACCACCGCCTCGAACGACGGCACGGCCGTCTCCTTGCGGCGGACCACCTCCGACAGGGCCATCAGCGTGAAGGCCGCCTCCTGCGTGTTGCGGAAGCGCCCGTCCCCCTCGCGCGCGGACGCCAGGTAGCGCCCCATCTTCGACACGTAGGGGTGGTCCGGCTGCACGTCCACCAGCGTCTGGAGCACCAGCGCCGTGGTGCGCGTGTCGGAGGACCAGAGCGGCGCGTACGTCCTCGGGTCCGTCTCCTGGAAGTGCACGCCGGCCGCGGTCTCCTGGGCCGTGTTGAGCAGCTCCTGGAGCATCTTCTGGCCCTGCGCGCGGTTGCCCTTCCCCACGAAGATGGCGTCCGTCAGCATCGCGCGCGCGAAGAGCGGCAGCTTCTGCCGCTGCTCGAACAGCTCGTTGTAGTACGACGGCCGCGGCGCCCCCATGCGCGCCAGCGTGTAGAGCGCGAAGGCCCGCGTCTCCGGCCCCACCGCGCTGCAGCCGTAGGCGCACTGCGAGCACACGCCCGCGGCCACCTTGTCGGCCAGGAACTTCTTCGCCTTGTCGAGCACGCTCGCGTTCACCGCGTAGCCCACCTCCCGGGCCCGGGCGAGCGCCAGCGTCGCGTACGCGGAGGCATACGGCGACGAGCAGTCGCTGGAGGCCCAGAAGCGGAAGCCACCGTCGTGGTTCTGGAGCGCTTCAATCTTGCGCACCGTCGCCGCCACCACCGTGTCCGGATCCAGCGTGCCCTGCGTCTTCAGGGCCTCATCGCTGAGGAAGCTCCGGACGAACGCCTGCTTCTGCTCGTCCGTGCCGCCGGTCCACGCCACGCCGAACTTGCCGGACAGCTCGCGTAGCGCGACGAACGGCACCAGCCGTGACGACATCTGCTCCAGGCACCCGTAGGGATAGTCCACCAGCTGGTTCATCGACTCGTCGAACCCGCCCATCACCGTGGAGGACATCGTCACCGTGAGGCCGCCCAGGCCCGGACGCACGCCGCCCGGCGGCTTGAGCCCCTCCACGCGCTCGCTCGTCGTGTCGCCGTAGACCGCCACGGCCTCCATGCCCACGGGCAGCTGCACGGGGATCTTCTGCTCCACCGCGTCCGTCTCCCCGCCGCCCGCGACGGCGAAGCGCAGCACCGCGGTGCCCGGCTGCTCGGCCACGAAGGTGAAGCGCACCTCGCGGGCCTTGCCGTCCAGCTGCACCGTCTTCTCCGTGGGGCCCTCCACGCGCACGCCGGTGAGCTGCGCGGTGACCTTGGCCTCCTTGATGGCCGGGTTCGTGGTGTGGATGACCACGCCGGCTTCCGCCTTGTCGCCCACGCGCACCAGCCGGGGCAGCGCCGGCAGCGCCAGGAGCGGCTTGGCCACCTGCACCTGGCTCTCCCCCACGCCGAAGCGGTCCGCGTCCGTCACGGCCACCGCCATGATGCGGAAGGTGGTCAGGTTGTCCGGCAGCGTGAACTCCACCTTCGCCTGCCCCTGGTCGTCCGTCTCCACCGACTGGAACACCGCCGTCGTCTTGAAGTTGGACCGGATGCCGGAGCCCGTCGTGTCGGAGCCGCCGGAGCCGCCCGGCCGCGAGCCCTTGTCGCCGTACAGCTTGCGCAGCACCAGGTGGATGAGCGGCTCGCCGATGCGCACCGACAGGCCGCGCTCCTGGAACATCGCGTCCAGCGGATCCGGCGCCTTGTAGCCCGTCAGCCGCAGCACGCCTTCATCCACGGCCCAGAGCGTCACCTCCGCCTTCGTGCCCTTGCCCGCCGCGTCCTTCACCGCGACGTCCACCGTCACCTTGTCGCGCGGGCGCTTCTCCGGCGCGTCCGGCGTCAGCGCCACCGACAGGCGCTTGGCCTTCTTCTCCACGCGCAGCTGCGTGTAGCCCACGCGGACGGCGGGGCGGCCCGGGTCGTCACCGGACTCGATGCCCTTGGCCGCCTCCACGCGGCCGCGCACCAGCACCACGCCCACGTAGACGTTGGGGATGGCGCCCTCGCCCAGCGGGATGTCCAGCGCGGTGGCGCTGCCCTTGAGCTTCACGCGGCGCACGCTGAGCACGCCCTCGCGCTCCACCGTGACGAGCGCGTCCGCCTGCGGGTACGGGCTCTTCACCAGCACCTTCGCGGTGTCCCCCACGTCGTACAGCTGCTTGTCCGCCACCAGGTCGATGCGGTCCGTGTCGTTGCGCTGCCAGGACACCCAGCCGGAGCCGGTGACGTAGAGCGAGTCGCGCGTCGTCGCCTTGCGGCCCTTCGCGTCCGTGGCCACCGCCTCCATCACGTACAGGCCGGGCTCCGCGGGGGTGAACCTGCACGCCTGCGGCGTCGCCGCGCTCTTCACCGAGCACTTCGCCGCCTCCGTCTCCACGGGCTCCGTGACGGTGAACCACTGGCCGCCGTCGCCCTTCTTGCGGATGGACTTCCACTCGCGCCGCTTGACGTTCACGTCCACCGCGACGCCCTCCTGGCGCTTGCCCTCCGGAGAGACGGCGATGACCTCCAGGCCCACCTCCTTGCCCGCCTCCGCGAAGCCGGTGGAGAGCACGCGCAGGCCCGCGTAGACGTCCGCGGGGTGCACGATGACGAGGTTGCGGTTGGCGACGCGCTGGCGGTTGACGTCCTCCACCTCCGCCTCCAGCGTGTACTCCCACGTCTTGCCGCCGGGCGCGTCCGCCGTGCCCAGCGCCAGCGCAAGCTGTCCCTGCGCGTCCGTGCGGCCGTCGCCGGAGGCGAACGATTCGCTGTGGGTCTCCGGCTGCTCGTCGTCCCACCACCAAGTGTTCACGCCGAAGGTGAAGGCCTCGTTGCCCGGGGGCGCGAAGAAGGAGCTGGTGCGCTGCACGTTCCAGCGCACCTGCGCGTTGCCCATGGCGCCGCCGAACAGGTAGCGCGCGTCCACGCGGGCGGTGAGCGGCTCGCCGGCCGCGACGTCCTTCTTGGGCACCGCCACGTCCACGCGGAACTGCGGCGCGCGGTACTCCTCCACGCGGAAGGTGCCGCCGTAGCTCAGCGACTCGCCGCCGACCTTCAGCTTCGCGGCCACGTCGTAGAAGCCGAGCGGCACGTCCTTGCCCAGCTTGAGGTCCGCGCGGAAGGTGCCGTACTTCGTGACGGTGGCCTCCGTCTGGAAGACCTTCTCCCCGCGCGAGCTGGTCACGGTGACCTGCGCCTTCGTGTTCGCGGGCGGCGACTTGAGCACGCCCAGGCGGCGGTAGCGCGCCACGCCCTTGAGCATCACGTCGTCACCGGGGCGGTAGATGCCGCGGTCGGCGAACACGAAGCCCAGGCTGTCCGGGACGCGGCCCTCCCACGCGCTCCGCAGCGAGAACGCGCCCGGCGACATGCCGCCCTCCCACGTGGACAGCGTCACGCCAATGTCCGCGTCCTTCACCGCGGAGACCATGGCCCAGGGCGTGCTCCAGGAGGACTCGTCCTTGGGCTTGAGCAGCTCCGACAGGCCCGGCACCTTCGCCAGGCCGTTGGCGTCCGTCGTGCCCGTCCAGTGCTCCGTGCCCGCCTTGTCCCAGAGCGTCAGCTGCGCGTCCGGCACCGGGGCGCCCGTCGCCAGCGACGTCACCCACACCACGCCGGAGGCGGCGCCCAGCTTCGCGTGCACGGCCAGGTCCGTCACCTGCCCGATGACGCGGTGCGGGTAGCGCTCCTTGAGCGCCGGCGCCACGAGCCGCGCGAGGAACAGGCCCGTCTTCGCGCCGTTGAACGCCGGACGCAGGTCCAGCGGCGACGTGCGCTCCACGTTGCGCGCGGCCTGCGTGTCCACCGTCGTCCGGTAGGGCTCCGAGGACGGCCACTCGTTGGTGTCGATGAGCTGCGCGAGCTGCGCGGGGGACAGCGACCACACCTCCGCCTGGATCTCCGGGACGTTGGTGGTCACCAGCGGGATGGAGCCGTCACCGGACGCCTCCACCAGCGCCTCGCGCGAGCCCGAGTCGAAGGACGGATCCACGTCCGCCAGCGTCACCTCGCCCTGGAAGGCGGGGCCCGTCTGGCCGAAGAGGTCCTTGTAGCCCGCGGCGACCTTGATCTTGTACGTGGTGCCGGGGCGGTAGCGGCCGGGCAGCGACACGTAGGGGTACTTCAGCTCCGCGCCCGCCCACGGCCGCTGCGTCTGCACGCGCTCCCAGTCGATCTCCGCCTTCGGCTCCAGCGTCACCTTGCCCTTGAGCGACGCGGCATCCAGCTCGTTGGACGAGAAGAGGACGAGCGGGCCGTAGGAGCACTTCTCCTCGCCCCAGGAGAACACGCACGCGCCCGCGGACTCCATCTTGAGCGCGCCGTAGGTGGCGTACGCGTAGCGCACCGGCTCCCCCATGGGCAGCGGGCCGTCCGTGCCGGTCAGCTCGCCGTCCACCACCAGGGTGAACTGCGTCCCCGCGGGCAGCTTCCGCGCGGGCTTCAGCTCGTACTTCACGCGGCGGTCCTGCGACTTGCGCTCCGGGCCGCTGCCCACCTGCGTCTCCTTCAGCTCCGCGTACGGCGTCGCCTTCACCAGCGTGAGCGGCACGGGCGAGCCGGTCGCGGGCTCCAGGCGCGCGTGCCGCGCCAGGTCCTTCACCGCCTGGTTGAAGGTCAGCGTGAAGACCTGCTCCGGCTCCAGCCAGCGGTACTCCGCCTCCGGTTGCGCGGACTGGATGGAGGGGCGCGGCGTCTCGAACTGGAAGGTGTACGGCTCCGCCAGCGCGGTGCCGTCCATGGCCTTGAGGCCCGCGGGCACCGTCACCGTGTACTGCGTCCCCATCTTCACGGGGGAGCTGGGCACAAACTCCACGCTCGCGGAGCCCAGCCAGCGCCACTCCCCTTCCAGCGCGGGGGAAAGCTTCGCGGGCGCCGCCAGGCCGCGCTCCGCGGCGACGGAGCCCAGGGCGACCATCGGCTTGGTGAAGGTGATGGTCGGCCGGACGTTGCCGTAGGCCTGGCCCTGGGGCCGCACGGCCGCGATGGAGAGCGGGCCCTGCTCCGCGACGTCCTGGGCGTCGATCTTCAGCGCGGGAGGCTCGGGCAGCGGCTCGACGGCGAGGCCGGGGGACTTCGAGGACGGAGTCGGCGCGGTGCCGGTCTCCGACGGGCCGCCCTTCGCGTCCTTGTCGCCCCGCGAACACGCGGTCGCGACGACGAGGCAGAGGGCCAGCAGGGAGAGTCTGCGCATGGTGGGCTCACGGAGTTCCAGGGCGGGCACACGTGGCTGTCCCCCCTGAAAAATGACGCGAGCACCGTACCATGGGCCCCCCGCCCCGCGCTCACTCCCGCGTCATCCCGGCAGACGCGGATCCCCGCCCCGGATTCCGAGCGATTGAGAGTCCCGGCCCGTGACACGGGCCTGACGCGGGCGGCCATCCAGCACCGGAGGGCCATCCGCGAGCACGGACGCGGGCGCGAAGGCCCGGGCGACGGACACGACACAGCCGCCCAGCAGCTTGCGCAGGTGGGACTTGGGACGACGGGCGGGCGACGCCATGGATGCCTCCGGCCGGATGGGGGAGACACCAAGCTGGAAGGGGGACCGCGCACCGGCCATCGCACCGGTGCACGAGCGCCCCTTCCTTCAACGGACAGTGGCGGGGCTCACCCGTGGGGAAGCAGCAGGTTCCCGGCGGCGAGTCCCAGCAGGAAGGCCACGGCGACGAGCAGCATCACCCAGCGCACGGCGACGCCCGTGGCGCGCGGGGCCTGCGGGCCCACGGTGGCGCGGGTGGGCGCGGATTCGTCCGGCACGAGGATGCGGACCTGGATGGCGGCGGTGCGCAGCACCTCGTCCACGTCGGTGAGGAACTTCTCGTACTCCTCCGGCGCCAGCTCCAGGGGGCTGCCGTGCTGGAACTCGTAGCGCCGGGCCACGGCCTCGTGGTTGCGCAGCGAGGCCTGTCCCCTGGCAACGTCCACCCAGCCCGCGACGAGCGCGGGGGCCACGCCCTTGCGGTCCACGAGCGAGATGGCCTGCCGGGCCTGCTTGCCGCCCGCGGTGCTGGGTCCTTCGGGTTCGTCCACGCGCAGGATGCGGTGCGGGGAGCGGCCGTAGATCTTGTGCTGGAGCTCCGCCTTGAGGCGCTCCGCGAGCAGCGCGGAGTGGGTGGCGAACATCGTGCGCAGCTCGGGCGTCTGCGCGGCCTGGCTCGCCGCCTGCGCGGAAGGCAGCGGCGCGAAGATCATCGGCTCCGGCCGGCTGGCCTTCGGCGGACTGTCGGCGCGTGCCGCGCGAGGCGGCTCGGAGGAGCTTCCGTCCAGCTCGGCGCCACGGCCCGCGCGGATGAGCTCCGGCAGCTCGATTGGCTCGTCCTGCGCGCCCGTGCGGCCCAGGCGGGCCATCTCCGGCAGGCCCTGCCCTTCCTCACGCCCGCCGCCGCGCGCGGAGCCACCGCTCCGGGGAGGGCGGACGATCTCCGGAAGGCCCTGGCCTTCTTCGCGCGCGCCACCACGGCCCGCGCGCGCGTTCTCTGGAGGCCCCTGACCGTCGTCCCGCGTGCCGCCTCGACCTGGACGAATGATCTCTGGAAGGTCCTGCCCTTCCTCGCGTGCACCGCCACGCGAGGGGCGCGCCCCCTCCCCCGCGCGACCTGGGCGGGCGGGCTCCGCGTCATCACGTGCACCGCCACGTGATGGGCGAAAGGCGGTCTCTGGAGCGGCGAAGCCCTCGTCGTCCTCCTCGCCACGAACGTCCCGGCCTTCGCGCGCGAGGGGCGGAGGCAGGGGCGTGAGGCCGTCCACGCGGGTCTCCTCGACGAGGTCCTCGTCGGGAACTGGGGGCGGCGTCCGCGTCTCGAGGCCCGTGAGCTCCGCGGCGCGAATGGCCGCGCCCGTGGTGGGCGCGACGCGGGTCTGGTTGCCCCAGGACTTCCGGCCCGCGCCGCTCGCGGGCGAGCGGGACGCCTCCGCGGCGTCCCGCTGCGGGGAGGCCGGCACCTGGGTCTGCTCGGTGCGGACCTGCTCCGTCTCGTCCAGGTCGTCGTCGAGCGGTGCGACCCGGGTCTCGTCGATCCGCTCCGGCGCGTCGTTCCTGCGGTGCCCCTTGGCCATGTGCGCGACCTCTCGCGTCAGACCATAGCGCTTCGTCCCGCCGCCGGGGATGGGAGCGTGCGCGGTCAGTACCGTGGCCAGTCCGGGCAGACAGTTTCGATGGCGCCCCCCAGCCACGACGCATAGGCCGCGTCGTCCGCGACGGTGTACGCCTTCCCGTACGTCCGCTCGAAGTACTCCGCCCAGTGCGGCTGGGAACCATCCAGGTCCGTGAAGCCGTACTCGCGCGCCAGCGTCCACGACGCGACAACGCGCCCCGCCCTGCGGTGGACATGCGGATCCGCCGCAAGTGCCGCGACCGCGCGGCCCACGTACGACGGCGTCTCCGACGCGATGAAGTCCGGCACGGTCTTCACCGCGTCGCGCCAGTTCGCCTCCTTCACCCCGAAGCCATCCAGCATCTCCTCCGAGCGCAGGAACCCCGGCGTCACCGCCAGCGCCGTGACGTTCGTGCGGCGCAGGTCCCGCGACATCGCGAAGGCCAGCCGGATGACGGCCATCTTCGTCACGTCATACGCGACGCCGCCCCGGTACCCGAACGAGTCCCCATCCGTCACCTCCACGATGAGCCCCCGGTCCCGCTCCAGCATCAACGGCACCGCGTAGCGGCTGGTGCAGAGGTGCGTGTACACGGCGCGGTCGAACATGAGCCGCGCCTTCGCCGGTGACTGCTTCCAGAACGCCAGCCCCAGCTCGTGCAGCGCCTCCCCGCCCCAGATGTCGTTGACCAGCACGTCCAGCTTCCCGGCCTCCGCGCGGATGCGCTGGCAGAGCGCCTCCACCTCCTCTTCCACGGAGTGGTCCACCCGCACCGCGATGCCCTTCCCGCCCAGCGCCGTCACCTGCTCCGCCGTCTCCTCAATCGTCTCCGGCCGTGACTCCCCGCTCGCCAGCCGGCCCCGCACGCTGCGCCCGGTGCAGTACACCGTGGCCCCCGCGGCCCCCAGCATCGTCGCGATTCCCCGGCCCGCGCCCCGCGTCGCTCCCGCGACCAGGGCCACCTGTCCCTCGAGTGGCTTCATGTCAGTGCTCCCCTTTCACGCGCCACCTTGCACGTCCAATCCTGACAACCCCTGTCATGATTGCCGGCCCAGGCTGCGCCCCACCCCAGGCCCGGAGGGCCCATGCGCGCGGATCGCCTCGTCCACCTCTTGATGCGCCTCCAGGCCCGCCCGCGCAGCACCGTGGGCGAGCTGGCGCGCGAGCTCCAGGTCTCCAGCCGGACGGTGCACCGCGACCTCGACGCCCTCTCGACGGCGGGCGTCCCCGTGTACGCCACGCGAGGCGCGGCGGGCGGCGTGGCGCTGATGGAGGGCTGGCGCACGCAGCTCACCGGCCTCACGCGTCCGGAGCTCCAAGCCCTGGCCACGGTGGGAGCCCCCGGAGCCCTGGAGGACCTGGGCCTGTCCACGCCGCTGCGCACGGGCCTGGTGAAGCTGGCCGCGGCCCTCCCCACCCTCCAGCAGCCCGCGCTGGAGCACGCACGCCAGCGGCTCCACGTGGACGCCTCCGGCTGGTTCACCGGCCGCGAGCCGCTGCCGCACCTGGGCAGGCTGCGCGACGCCGCCTGGCAGGACCGCCGCGTGTCACTGAGCTACCAGGACTTCGACGGCGCCCGCTCCCGCCGGACGGTGGACCCCTACGGGCTCGTCATCAAGGCGGACCGCTGGTACCTCGTCGCCGGGACGGACAAGGGCCCGCGCGTCTTCAGGGGCGGGCGCATTGGCGACGTGCGGCTCTCCCCCCAGGGCTTCACCCGCCCCCACGGCTTCGACCTGCCCGTGTTCTGGAAGGACTGGTGCGCGAAGTTCGCCGTGGAGCGCCCCCGCTACGACGTCACCCTCGCCTGCACGCAGGAAGGCGAAGCGGCGCTGCGGAGGCTGCGTCCCCCGGCCGACGGTGAGCGCCTGGACAAGGCGCCCGCGGCACGCGGTGGGAAGCGGAAGGTGACGCTGGACTTCGAGCGGGAGTCCATCGCGGTCTCCCAGCTGTGCGAAGTCGGGGCGGGCGTGGAGGTGCTCGCCCCGGAACCGCTGCGCCAACGGCTGGCCGCGCTGGCGGCCTCACTCGTGGCGCTCTACGGCGGCCCGGCCGCAAGGGGCCGGGCCGCCGCGCCCGCTAGAAGTGCAGCGGGTGACCCAGCGTGGCCTCGGCGCCCTCGTGCATGATTTCAGAGAGCGTCGGGTGCGCGTGGATGGTGTGGGCCAGCTCCTCGGTGGTGATCTCCAGCTTCATCGCGACGCAGGCCTCGGCGAGCAGCTCCGTGGCGTGCGGCCCGATGATGTGGATGCCCAGCACCTCGTCGTACTTCCGGTCGGAGACGATCTTGATCATGCCGATCGACTCGTTGGAGATGGCCGACTTGGTGACGGCGCCGAAGGGGGCGATGCCCACCTTCACGTCGTAGCCGCGCTCCTTGGCCTTCTTCTCCGTGAGGCCCACGGACGCCACCTCGGGGTAGCAGTACGTGGCCGACGGGGTCAGGTCGTAGTTGATGGGCGCGGGGTTCTTCCCGGCGATGTGCTCCACCACCATCACGCACTCGGCGCTGGCCATGTGCGCCAGCATCGGCGTGGGGATGACGTCGCCAATGGCGTAGACGTTGGGCTCGCTGGTGCGGCACAGCGTGTCGACCTTGATGAAGCCGCGGTCGGTCTGGATGGACGTCTTGTTGAGGCCCACGTCCTCGGTGACGGGCGCGCGGCCCACCGCCGACAGGAGGATTTCGGCCTCCAGCGTCTTGGTCTCGTTGCCCACCGTCATGGTGACGCGCACGCCGTCCGCCGTGTGCTCCACCTTCTGCACCGCGGAGCCCGTGTGCACGTCGATGCCGCGGCGGCGGAAGATCTTGTCCAGCTCCTTGGAGACGTCCGCGTCCTCGATGGGGAGCAGCGCGGGCATGTACTCCACGATGGCCGTCTTGCTGCCCACGTGGTTGAACACGGAGGCGAACTCGCAGCCCACCGCGCCCGCGCCCAGGACGATGATGCTCTTGGGGATGCGGTCGATGGTCAGGATGGAGTCACTGTTCATCACCCGCTTGTGGTCCACCTGCACGTTCGGCAGGGACTTGGGCACGGAGCCCGTGGCGATGATGATGTTCTTCGTCTCCAGGGTCTGCTTGGAGCCGTCCTCCGCCGTGACCTCCACCTTGCCCTTGCCGGAGATGCGGCCGTGGCCCTTCACCACGGTGATCTTGTTCTTCTTCATCAGGAAGTCGATGCCGTTGGCACCCTTGGTGACGACCTTGTCCTTGTGCTTCTGGGCGTTGGCCCAGTTCACGGTGGGGTTCGCCACGTCGATGCCGAAGTCGGACGACTCCTTGATGTGGTGGAAGAGCGACGCCGTCCACAGGAGCGACTTGGTGGGGATGCACCCGCGGTGCAGACACGTCCCGCCCAGGCGCTTGTCCTTTTCGATGATGGCCGTCTTCAGCCCGAGCTGGGCCGCGCGGATGGCGCCCACATAGCCGCCAGGACCCGAGCCGATGATCACCACGTCGAAAGTCTCAGCCACACACGCCTCCGGTCATTTTTGCGGATGGAACTCGCGGGCGCTGATAACCCCCGGTCCCGGTTGGAATCAAGGAGTTTGCTCGTGCGTCGCTTCCCGCTCCACACGCTTCTCTTGATGCTAGTAGCGCTACTGGCGTTCGCGCGCCTCTATTACGTGTCGCATCAAGCCCCGCCCGCTCCGGCCCCCGGGCAGCCACCGGCCGCGGCGCCGGTGAGGATCACCCCGCCCGACCTGGGCCCCGCCGCGTGCCGGGAC
>NZ_JBKGHJ010000237.1:0-12886 GCF_046520365.1 Corallococcus sp. 4LFB | reverse complement strand
TGCACGCGGCGCTGGAGGGAGAGCCGCTGGAGTGCGCGGTCTTCTTCTCCTCGGGACAGTCGTTCTGGGGCAACGTGGGCGCGTCGAACTACTCGGCGGGCTGCACGTTCCAGGACGCCTACGCGGCGTGGCTGCGCGAGGTGAAGAACGTGCCCGCGTTCGCGCTGAACTGGGGCTCCTGGGGAAGCCTGGGCCTCGTGGCCGACGAGGGCCTGCGCAGGCGGCTGGAGAACCAGGGCATCCTGCCCATGGAAGCCCACGAGGGCATGGAGGGCATGGAGGCGGTGCTCGCGGGGGCGGCGCCGCAGATGATGATCTTCAAGGGCACGCGCCCGCTGCTGGAGCGGCTGGGCGTGGACTTCAGCCGGAGCGTGGAGGTGTACGCACCGGCGACCCCTGGCCTCGAAGCCCGCGCGCTCCAGTCGGCGCCGGTCTGGGAACAGCAGGCCGGTGGCCGGCTGCCCGGTGTCGAGGACGCCTATGCCCAGGTGGAGGCCTGGGGCCGCGCGATGCTGCTGGGCGCGCTCAAGCGCCTGGGCGCCGTGGTGCACGCGGGCGAGGAGTGGGACGCCCAGACACGGGCGCGGCAGGTGGGCGTGGTGGAGGACCACGCGCGCCTCTGGCAGGCGATGCTGGGCGTGCTGGAGCGCGGCGGCTTCGTGGAGCGCCGTGGCACCTTCATCCGCGTCACGCCCCGCGCGGAGACGTCACCGGATGCGCGCGAGCTGGAGGCCTGGCGGGAGCACCTGCTCGTCACGCATCCGGAGTTCAAGCCGCACCTGGACCTGATGTGGGCGACGCTGTCCCGGGCCCATGAGGTGTTGCGCGGGGAGCTGCTGCCGACGGAGGTGCTGTTCCCGGACTCCTCCAGCGCGCTCGTGGAGGCCTACTACCGGGGCCACCCGCTCGCGGACTATTTCAACCGACTGGTGGCCATCATGTGCCGCTGGTTCGTGGAGGAGCGCCGCCGCTCCGGGAGCCAGGAGCCCGTCCGCATCCTGGAGGTGGGCGCCGGCACGGGGAGCACCACGGCGTTCGTGCTGGAGGCGCTCAAGGACGTCGGCGCGGTGGAGTTCGTCTTCACCGACGTGGGCCTGGGCTTCGTCAACGCGGCCCGCAAGCAGTTCGGCGCCGCGTATCCCTTCGCCACCTTCCAGGTGCTCGACGTGGAGAAGCGCCCGGAGGCCCAGGGCCTGGTGCCGGGCTCCTTCGACCTCGTGATGGGGACCAACGTGCTCCACGCGACGAAGAACATCCGCAGGACGCTGGAGCAGGTGAAGGTGCTGATGAAGCACCACGGCTGGCTCGCCATCAGCGAGCTCACGGATGTCCCCGAGTACACGACGCTGACGTTCGGCTTCCTCAAGGGCTGGTGGCTCTTCGAGGACGTGGCGGACCGGCTCCCCGACGCGCCCCTCCTGAGCATCCCGGGTTGGAGCGCGGCGCTCCAGGACACGGGCTTCCGGCCGCTCGTGGCCTGCGGACAGCCCGGCGGGCTGGGGCACGGCCTTGCCCAGCACGTGATGATCGGGGTCAGCGACGGGTGCGTGGGCGCTCCCGCCATGGTGTCCGCGCAGCCGCCGGCTCCCGTGGTGTCCGCCCCCGCGAAGCCTCCCGCGCCGCCGCGTCCGGAACCGGCGCCCGTGCCGAAGCCTCCGGCCGCCACGCCTCGCGTGACGGGCTCCAGCGAGGAGCAGCGCCGGCAGGTGGAGCGGGAGATCATCCAGGTGGCCGCGGTGGTGCTGCGCATCCCGGAGCACGAGCTGCTGCCGGAGCTGCCCTTCGCGGAGCTGGGGGTGGACTCCATCCTCGCGGTGGACCTGTCGGACAAGCTCAACCGGGCCCTGTCCGTCGCGCTGCGCAGCACGGACCTGTTCAACTACGGCTCCGTCCGGCAGCTCGCCCGACACATCCTGGAGCTGCGCGGGAGCACGCCCTCACGGGCCCCCGTGAATGGCGAGGACGAAATGCTCTCGATGCTCGCGGCGCTCGAGTCGGGCGACGTGTCCATCGACGAGGTCGATGACTTCCTGGAGCGCAGACATGGATAGGGAAGCCCTCCGTCGCAGGGACATCCTGGAGAAGGTGGCGCGCAGGGAGCTGTCGCGTGAGGAGGCGATGCGCCTGCTCAAGGAGACCGCGCCTGGCCCCCGGCCTGTCGCCCCCGTCGCGGCGCACGGCGGGGCCGGCTCGCGCGACATCGCCATCATCGGCATGTCGGGCCAGTTCCCCGGCGCTCCGGACGTCGAGCGGTACTGGGAGAACCTGCTGGAAGGCCGGGACTCGGTCACGTCCATCCCGAAGGACCGCTGGGACGGCGACGCCTTCTATGATCCGGATCCGCGCGTGCCCGGCCGCAGCACGTGCAACCGGGGCGGCTTCCTGTCGGACGTGGACCGGTTCGACCGGGAGTTCTTCGGCATCTCTCCGCGCGAAGCGCAGCTCATGGATCCGCAGCAGCGGCTGTTCCTCCAGGAGGCGTGGCGGGCGCTGGAGGACGCGGGCTACTCGGACACGGCGCTGGCGGAGCGCTCCTGCGGCGTCTACGTCGGCTTCGGCTGGAGCGACTACCGGCTGGCGATGGCCGAGCGCGACCTGGTGCCCGAGGGCTACGCCCTGGGCGGCATCTCCGGCGCCATCCTCGCGGCCCGCATCGCGTACTTCCTGAACCTGCGCGGCCCCGCCCTCACGGTGGACACCGCCTGCTCCGCGTCGCTGGTGGCCATCCACCTGGCCTGCGAGAGCCTCTGGAGCGGCACGGTCCGCATGGCGCTGGCGGCGGGCGTGTCCCTCTTCATGACGCCGGACGTGCACGTGCTGGCGTCGAAGATGGGGATGCTCTCCACGGACGGGCGCTGCAAGACCTTCGACGACGAGGCCAACGGCTTCGTCCCCGCGGAGGGCGTGGGCGTCGTCGTGCTCAAGCCGCTGGAGGACGCGCTGGCGGACGGCGACAGCATCCACGCGGTCATCAAGGCCACGGGCATCAACCAGGACGGGAAGACCAACGGCATCACCGCGCCCAGCGCGCCTTCGCAGCTCGCGCTGGAGACGGGGGTCTACACGCGCTTCGGCATCGACCCGGGGACCCTGGGCTACGTGGAGGCCCACGGCACGGGGACGAAGCTGGGGGACCCCATCGAGATCCAGGCGCTCAGCGCCGCGTTCTCGCGGTTCACGGACCGCAAGCAGTTCTGCGCCATCGGCGCGGTGAAGACGAACATCGGTCACTCCATCGCGGCGGCGGGGGTGGCCGGGGTGATCAAGACGGCGCTGTGCCTGAAGCACCGCCGCATCCCGCGCTCGCTGCACTTCCACAAGCCGAACCGGCACATCGACTTCGCGCAGACGCCGTTCTACGTCCCCACGGAGACGCGAGACTGGCCCGCGGAGGCAGGCCGGCTCCGGCGCGCGGCGATCAGCTCGTTCGGCTTCAGCGGCACCAACGCGCACCTGGTGCTGGAGGAGGCCCCGGCGCGCAAGGACGGCCGACCGTGGCCCGTCCACCTGGCCCTCTTCTCCGCGAAGACGGACTCCGGCCTGCGCCGGGTGCTGGAGCGCTTCCTGGCGTGGTTGCCGGAGGGGTTGTCGGAGCGCTCGCTCGAGGACGTCACGTACACCTTGCAGGTGGGCCGCAGCCACTTCCCCGTCCGCTGCGCCCTGGTCGCGCGCGATGCCTCCGAGTTGAAGGCCCAGCTCCAGGCCGTCCTCCGGGGCGAGGCGGTGGAGGGAGCGGGCTCGGCCAACCTGGAGTCGAATCCGGTGCCGTGGGATGCCGCGCGGCAGTCGCGCGGAGAGGCGCTGCTCGCGGAGACCGCAGCGCTGGCGCCGGACGCGGAGACCGCCTGCCGCAGCGGGCTCCTCGCGCTGAAGGACCTCTACCTCCAGGGCTATGCGCTGCCCTGGGAGACGCTCCATCACGGTGGAGGACGCCGTCGCGTGTCCCTGCCCACGTACCCGTTCGAGGGCGAGCGCTACGGCCTGCCCGGCCCGCATCCGTCACCGACGACGGGCAGTCCCGCGCATTCCGTCTCGCCGACGCCGGGAAGTCCACCGGGTGGCCCCATCGCCAGCGCAGGGAAGCCCGTGACGGAGCGCAGCGCGGCGCCTGTGCTCGCCGCGACGACTCCACCCGCTGCCACATCCCGGGAGGACGACTCACGGGAGCGCTTGCGCAAGGACCTGGCGCGGCTCGCGGCGGAGGTCCTCAAGCTGGATCCGCGTGAGCTGGACCTGCGCAAGCCGCTGAGCGTCTTCGGCTTCGACTCCATCCTGTTCACGGAGTTGGTGGGTACCCTGAAGAGGGTCTACGGCGTTGAGCTCGACGCGACCGTCTTCTTCGAACACCCGACGCTGCTGTCGTTCGCGGATCACCTCCACGGCCTGCTGCCGGAGTCCGCCCTGCGCGGTGACACGCTCCCCGAGCGTCAGGCGGACCTCGCGGAAGCCAGCGCTGAGCCTACGCGTGATGCCGAAGCCGCGGACGTGGCTCCGGTGCCCACCGAAGCGCCGGCGGATGAGCCCATCGCCATCGTCGGGATGGCGGGCCGGTTCCCACAATCCCCGGAGGTGGACGCGTTCTGGGAGCACCTCCTCGCGGGCGATGACCTGGTGACGGAGGTCCCCGCCGAGCGCTGGGACTGGCGTGCCTGGTTCGGCGACCCCGCGAAGGAGTCCGGGAAGACGCGCGTGAAGTGGGGCGGCTTCATTGACGGCGTGGACCGGTTCGACGCCCTGTTCTTCGGCATCTCCCCCAAGGAGGCCGAGGTCATGGATCCGCAGCAGCGCCTCTTCCTGGAGACCGCCTGGAAGGCCATCGAGGACTCCGGCCACCGCACCTCGGAGCTGTGGGGCTCCAGGACCGGCGTCTTCGTGGGCATGGCCGCCACGGACTACCCGAGCGTGCTCGCGCGCCAGGGCTCACCCGTCGTGCCGCAGTCGGTGACGGGCTCGTCGCGCTCCATCCTGCCCAACCGCCTGTCGTACCTGCTCAACCTGCGTGGCCCGAGCGAAGCGGTGGACACGGCCTGCTCCAGCGCCCTCGTCGCGCTGCATCGCGCGGTGCAGGCCCTGCGGCGAGGCGAATGTGATCAGGCCCTGGTGGGCGGGGTCCACGTGATGCTCGACCCGGACCTGTTCGTCATCGCGGACAAGGGCGGACTGCTGAGCCCGGATGGACGCTCCAAGACCTTCGACGCGAGCGCCAACGGCTACGTGCGAGGAGAGGGCGTCGCGGTGGTGGTGCTCAAGCCGCTGCGGCAGGCGCGCAAGGACGGCGACACCATCCACGGCCTCATCCGTGGCGTCGCCATCAACCACGGCGGCCGTTCCACGTCCCTGACCGCGCCGAACCCCGTGGCCCAGGCGGAGGCCATGGTCGAGGCCTACACCGAGGCGCGGGTCGATCCCGCGACCGTCACCTACGTCGAAGCGATGGGCACGGGGACGGCGCTGGGAGACCCCATCGAGCTCAACGCGCTGAAGAAGGCGTTCGCGGAGCTGTACCGGCGCTGGGAGCATCCGCCCGCGACGCAGCCGCACTGCGGACTCGGCTCGGTGAAGACGAACATCGGCCACCTGGAGCCCGCCTCGGGCATGGCCAGCCTGGTGAAGGTGCTGCTCTCCCTCCGGCACGGCGTCCTCCCGGCCACCCTCCACGTGCGCGACGTGAACCCGCGCATCCAGCTGGAAGGCAGCCCCTTCTACCTGAACCGGGAAGCCCGTCCCTGGCCGCGCCTGCGCGACGCGAAGGGGAACGTCGTGCCCCGGCGCGCGGGGGTGAACTCGTTCGGCTACGGCGGCGTGAACGCGCACGTCGTCCTGGAGGAGTACCTGCCGCCGCCCCAGCGTGAACCCGCGCGACGGGACGAACCCGGCGTGCTCGTCCTCTCGGCGAGGGATCCGGAGCGGCTGCGGGCCTACGCGACGCTGCTGCGCGACGCGCTGGGACGCTCGGCGGCGCATCGGGCCGGTGCGTCTTCCGAAGGTCTGCGGGAGGACGTGGCGGCGCTGTGCGCGGAGTTGCTGGGCGTGGACGCGGCGGAGGTCCTCGCGGACGACTCCATCCTCGGCGCGCTGCTCCAGCGCAACGTCATCGGAAGGCTGGTGGAGCGCATCGAGGAGAAGTGGGACGTCTCCCTGCTGCCTTCGGAGTTCGTGGGCGTGGAAGGACTGGGTGCGCTCGTCGAACGCATCGCCCGGAAGCGTCCGCAGGCCGTGTCAGCGGTCAGGTCCGAAGTCCTCACCCCGGACGACTTCGCGTCGGTGCTCTACACGCTGCAGGTGGGAAGGGATGCCCACGACGAGCGGCTGGCGCTCGTGGCCTCGAACGCGAGCGAGGCCCGCGAAGGGCTGGACGCCTACCTGCGCGGACAGGCGCTGCCGGGCCGGCTGTACCAGGGCCACCGGAAGCGAAGCGCGGAGGCACTGAAGGCCCTGGGCGCGAAGGCGGAAGCCCCGGCCCTGGAAGACCCCCTGAAACACCACCACGCCGCGCCCCTGGCCGAAGCCTGGGCCCTGGGCTCCGAAGTGGACTGGTCCCGCTGGTACGCGGAGGCCCCACCGCGAAGGGTGCCCCTGCCGACCTATCCCTTCGCCCGCACCCGCTACTGGGCCGAAGCCGGAACCCCCCACGCCCCGCCTGCCGTGCTGGGAACGCGCGCCGCCAGCGCTGAGGGAACGCGCTTCACCCACAAGCTGTCGGGAGAAGAGTTCTTCGTGCGCGACCACGTCATCCAGGGCCAGCGGCTGCTGCCGGGAGCGGTGTCGCTGGAGCTGGCGCGAGCGGCGGCTGTCGAGCTGCTGGGCACGGCGACCGTGCGCGGCCTGCGCCAGGTGAGCTGGCGCAGACCGGTGGTGGTCAACGCACCGCGAGAGGTCTCACTGCGCTTCGGTGGCGGAGAGGACGGCCTGGACTTCGAGGTCGCCATGGACGGGGAGGGCGCGCGCGAGCACGCCCGAGGCCGGTTGCTCCTCGGCACACACCGTGCGGCACCCGCGCCCATCGACGTCGCTTCGGTGCTGAGCAGGTGCCCTGACCGGAAGCCCGGGACCGCATGGTACGAGGCCCTCCGCCAGTCCGGCTCTGACTACGGCCCCAGTCTGCGAGTCATCGAGGAGCTCGCGTGCGGTGAGCACGAGTCCATCGCGCGGCTGCGCCTGCCCGACTCGTTGAGGGAGCACCGCCAGGACTTCGTGCTGCACCCTGCGCTGATGGATGGCGCGTTCCAGTCGCTCGCGGGCCTGCTCCGGCCCGGAGCGTCCGTCTACGTGCCCGTGACGCTGGAGGAGCTGGAGCTGTTCGGCCCGCTGCCCCCCGACTGCTACGTCCGCGCCGAGGAGGTGGCCGCGCCGCCCGCCGACGGCCTCCGGACCTTCCACCTCCAGGTCCTCGACCTGGAAGGCCGTCATGTCGCGCGACTGCGAGGCCTGTCCGTCAAGCCGCTGGAGCGGGGCCTCACGCGGCCCGCGGCGCCGTTCTACTGCGAGCGGCGATGGGAGCTGTCACACGCGCAGACGCCCGAAGCCGCCCCGGACACGAGGGGACCGCTGCTCGTCTTCGGTCCGGATGCGGCCTCGGTGGACCGGGTGAGGACGCACCTGGAAGCCCTGAGCGTGGACGGCACGGAGGTCCTCTTCGTGCGGCCCGGCGAGCGGTTCGAGCGCATCGGGCGGGACGTCTTCACGGTGGCGCCAGGACGTGAGGAGGACTTCGACCGGCTGCTGGACGCGCTGGGCGAAGGACGGCTCCCGGGGCGGCTCCTCCACCTCTGGTCCGAGCCCCCCGTGGGCACGGACGCGGAGGACCTGGAGCAGCAGTTGCTCCTCGGCTTCTACTCGGTGGCGTCGCTCTGCCGGGCATTGGCGAGCCGCAAGCCGAAGCAGCGGATCCAGCTCCTGCATGCCCACGCCTCCGGGCGGGATGGCAGCGAACCGCTCCACGCCGCCGTGGCGGGGCTGCTGCGCACCGCGAGGATGGAGAGCCCCGCCCTCGCGCTCCGGAGCGTGGAGCTCGCGGACGCCGAGCGTCCGTCGCTGACCGCCGCGCGGAGTCTGGCGGTGCTCCTGCGGGAGCTGGGCAGCGTGGATGGGCAGGACGTGGAGATCCAGTACCGGGAAGGGCGTCGTTACGTGAGCAGCCTGGGCGTGCTGCGGGAGAAGCGCTGAGCCATGTCGGTGACGAGCAACGGTGTCTCGCAGCAGTCCCTGCTCCGTGAACGAGGGACGTATGTCATCACTGGCGGAGCCGCGGGCATTGGCCGGTTGTTCGCCGGGTTCCTGGCGAAGCAGGTCCATGCGCGGCTGGTGCTCGTGGGCCGCTCCGCCCCGGATGCGCGCACGGCGGAGCTGCTGGAGCGCCTGCGAAGCCTGGGCGGTGAGGCGGAGTACCTCCGCGCGGATGTGTCGGACCGGGCCCAGGTCCAGGACCTCGTCCAGCGGGCGAAGGCCCGGTTCGGGCCCCTGCACGGCCTCATCCACTCCGCGGGCGTGCTGCGCGACGCGCTGCTGATCAAGAAGACCCGCGAGGACATGCGCGCCGTGCTCGCGCCCAAGGTGCAGGGCGTGATGGCGCTCGACGAGGCGCTGAAGGACGAGCCGCTGGACTTCTTCGTCCTCTTCTCGTCGCTGTCGGCGGTCATCGGCAACGTGGGGCAGGCGGACTACGCATACGCGAACGCCTTCCTGGACCGGTTCGCGGAGCGGCGTGAACGGCTCCGCGCCCGGGGCGAGCGCACCGGCAGGACGCTGTCGCTCAACTGGCCGTTCTGGCGCGAGGGCGGCATGACGCTGGACGCCGCGTCCGAGAAGTACATGACGCAGGTCATGGGGCTGAACCCCATCGACACCGCCACGGGCCTCCAGGCGTTCATGGACGGGCTGGCTTCGCCGCTGTCCCAGTTCGTGGTCGTGGAAGGAGACCGGCAGAAGGCAGGCCGCACCCTCGGGCTGCCCGGCGCGGAAGCCCCCGCACCGCGGGCACCCGCGGAGCCGGAGTCTGGCGCCGGAGCCAGTGACCTGCTGGCGCGCACCGAGTCCTTCCTGAAGACGCTGATCGCGCGGGAGACGAAGGTCCCCATCGAACAGCTGGATCCGACCGAGCCGCTCGAGCGCTACGGCGTGGACTCCCTGGTCATCGTCGGCGTCAACACGGCGTTGCAGCAGCACTTCGGTGACATCTCCCGGACGCTGCTGTTCGAGTACCAGACCACGCGCGAGCTGGCCGAGTACTTCGTCCGTCAGCACGGCCCCCGGATGCAGGAGCTGGTGGGCGCCGCCGTCACGGAGGCGCGGACCCCGGCGGCCCCGGTGCTGGAAGCCCGCGCGCCGGTGCAGGAGGCCAGACACGATGTCGGCCCGGCCGCGTGGGAGCGCGCGGACCCGATGGAGGATGCCATCGCCATCGTGGGCGTGAGCGGGCGCTATCCGATGGCGGACGACCTCTGGGCCTTCTGGGACAACCTGAAGGCGGGGCGCGACTGCATCACGGAGATCCCGCTGGGGCGCTGGGAGTACCCGCCCTATTTCGACGCGGACAGGGACGCGGAGGGCCGGAGCTACTCGAAGTGGGGCGGCTTCCTGTCGGACGTGGCGGCGTTCGACGCGCTCTTCTTCAACATCTCCACGCGGGAAGCGGAAGGGATGGATCCGCAGGAGCGCCTCTTCCTGCAGACGGTCTGGTCGCTGTTCGAGGACGCGGGCTACACGCGGCGCACCCTGGCGCCCAAGGCGCCCAGGACGGGCGTGTTCGTCGGAGTGATGTACGGCCAATACGAATGGCTGGGCGTGGAGGCCGCGCTCCGGGGCCAGGCCTCGCGGGCGCAGTCAGGGCACTGGTCCATCGCCAATCGCATCTCCTACTTCTTCAACTTCCAGGGCCCCAGCCTGGCGGTGGACACGGCCTGTTCGTCGTCGCTCACGGCGATCCACCTGGCCTGCCAGTCGCTGCGCTCAGGCGAGTGCGACGTGGCGGTGGCGGGCGGCGTGAACCTGTCCATCCATCCGCACAAGTACACGCTGCTGAGCCAGGGCCGCTTCGCCTCCAGCGACGGACGGTGCCGGTCGTTCGGAGCAGGGGGTGACGGCTACGTGCCCGGCGAGGGCGTGGGTGCGGTGCTGCTCAAGCCCCTGCGCAAGGCGCTCGCGGACGGGGACCGGGTGTACGCGCTGGTGAAGGGCTCGGCGCTCAACCACGGCGGCAAGACGAACGGCTACACGGTGCCCAACCCGAACGCCCAGGGCGACGTCATCGCCGAGGCGCTGCGGCGCGCGAAGGTCGACGCGCGGGAGCTGGGCTACCTGGAGGCGCACGGCACGGGGACGTCGCTCGGGGACCCCATCGAAGTCACCGGGCTGACGCGCGCTTTCGGAGCACCCTCGGCGGATCAGGGGCGCGTGCCCATGGGCTCCGTGAAGTCGAACATCGGCCACCTGGAGGCGGCGGCGGGTATCGCAGGGGTGACGAAGGTCCTGTTGCAGTTGAAGCACGGGCAGCTCGTGCCCTCGCTCCATTCGGAGCCCGCGAATCCGAACATCCGCTTCGCGGACGCGCCCCTCGTCGTGCAGAAGGAACTGGCCCCGTGGCCTGTGAAGGAACACGGCCCGAGAAGGGCGGCCATCAGCTCCTTCGGCGCGGGAGGCGCGAACGCCCACGTGGTGCTGGAGGAGTTCCGCGAGGAGAAGCCCGGGGCGCAGGCGCCGGAAGGCCCGTGGTTGTTCCCGCTGTCCGCGAAGGGACCGGACCGGCTGCGGGAGGCCGCGGAGCGACTGGCCCGCTACGTGCGCGAGCGCATGGAGCCGGAAGGCGTCCGTCCCTGCGACGTGGCCTTCACGCTCCAGGTCGGACGCGAGCCGATGGAGGAGCGCCTGGCCATCGTGGCCGACAGCAAGGCGGCGCTGCTCACGAAGCTGGAGGCCTTCCTGGAGGGGCGTGCAGCGGACGGGCTGTATCGGGGCGCGGGCCGCAAGTCCGCGCTGCTGAGCTCGGACGAGGACGCGCGGCGCCTGCTGGAGGGCTGGCAGCAGCGAGGACGACTGTCGAGCCTCGCGGAGGCCTGGGTGGAGGGCGCGGCAATCGATTGGCGCCTGCCGGGGCACGAGGCCTGCCGGCGCGTGTCGCTGCCCACGTATCCCTTCGCGCGCGAGCGGCACTGGGTGGAGGCCGCCGCGATGGAGGGAGGCCTGGTGGGGCCGCATCCGCTGCTCGGGCGGTTGAAGCCGGAGGCGAGCCTGGGCAGCGGGCTGGTCTTCCAGCAGCGCCTGTCGGACTCCGCCTGGGTGGTGGCGGAGCACCAGGTCCGAGGCCGCGCCATGTTGCCGGGAGTGGCCTACCTGGAGATGGCCACCGCGGCGGCGCGTCAGGCGCTGGGCCCCGGGAAGTACACGCTGCGGCGGGTGCGCTGGTCACAGCCGCTGGTCGTGGACGGGGCAGGGCGCGAGGTGCGGCTGACGCTCCGCAAGGACGAAGCGGACCGGATGGAGTTCGAGGTCCGAAGCCAGCAGCCCGGGGACGCCGAGTGGACGACGCACGCGAGCGGTGAAGTCCTGGCCAGTGACTCGGCTGAGAGCGACGACGCGGCGGTGACGCTGGACGAGGTGCGTGGCCGTTGCGTCCGTCACCTCGAAGCAGGCGAGGTGTACGCGCGCTTCGAGGCCCTGGGCCTGCGCTACGGAGAAGGCTTCCAGACTGTGCGTGAGCTGTGGAGCAACGAGGAAGAGGTCCTCGCACGCCTGGAAGCCAGCGCCGCGCAGCAAGAGGCCTGGGGCCGCTGGGCGTTGCCCCCCGGCGTGCTGGATGGAGCGTTGCAGAGCATCCTGGGGCTGAGGGCGAGCGATGGCCTCGCGGTGCCCTTCGCGGTGGAAGAGGTCGCGGTGCGCGGCCCTGTGCCACCGGAGGTCTATGTCCACGTCCGGTCATCGGGAGGGCTGCGCTACGACATCACGCTGTTGGACCGCGATGGCGAACCCTGCGTCGAGCTGAAGGAAGTCGCGCTGCGCGAGTGGCGGGAGACGGCGTCGGAAGTTCCAGCCAAGGCCGAAGCGCTCCTGTACGTACCGAAGTGGGAGCCGGCTCCAGCCACGCAGAGAGACGTGTCAGCGGTGCGGCAGGAACGCAGCGCCAGTCCGGAAGAGACGCGGACTTCAGGCCACGTGTCGGGCGAGCGAGCGGTGTTGGAGAGCCATGCAAACAGCGCCGAGCTGAAAGTGACGCGGACTCCTGGCCACGTATCGGGCGCGCGAGTGGTGCAGGTAAGCCACGAAGGCAGCGCAATGACGGAGGAGACGCGGGCTCCAGGCCACGTATCGGGCGCGCGCGTGGTGCTGGTGGGACACGAAGGCAGCGCTGAATTGGAAGAGGCCCTGGCGCAAGCGCACGCGGCGGAGGGCGTGGTGCGGGTGAGGCTGTCGGAGCGCACGCACCGGCACGGCCCGGGCCAGTGGGAGTGGAACCGGCATGACGAAACCGCAGCGCAGGAGTGGCTGCAAGAGGCCGGAGCCCTCACGCGGCTGTACTTCCTGGGAGGCGCGGACGCGAAGCCCGCGGCCAGCGTGGAGGACGAAGCCGCGCTGGAAGCCAGCCAGGAGCGGGGCGTGGTGGCCCTCTTCAGCCTGGTGAAGGCGCTGAGCGCGCACGGCTGGGCGCTCAAGCCATTGGAGTTGAGGGTGGTGACGGTGGGAGCGCACCGGGTGGTGGAGGGAGAGAGCCCGCGTCCCTGGGGCGCGAGCGTGCAGGGCTTCGCGAAGGCGGTGGCGAACGAGTACCCAGCGCTCCGCGTGAGCTACGTGGACGTAGGGACGGAGGACGTTGCGCGCAGCCAGTGGGTGGAAGGCGTGGTGGGAGAGGAAGGGGACGGGAAGGGCGCGGACGTGGCGCTGAGGCAGGGGCGCC